>CAUZBV010000146.1:0-7972 GCA_963578115.1 Myxococcales bacterium | reverse complement strand
GCATGTTGCCGCTATTGTCGATGATTGTGACCGCGGTGGGGCTCAATCCCTCGATGGCATTGGCGACCAAGAACCGGATGCCTGAAACTTGTTTTTTGGTGAGTTCATACGTTCCATTAATGGAGAGCTTTACACTGGCCGTGGGGAGCTTCTGATCTTTCTTGAAGAGTCGTTTCTTGGGGATCACCAAATGGACTCGGGCCGCTTTGATTCCATTGATCGACTGGATTGTTCGTGCGAGCTCACCCTGCAAGGCACGATGATAGTTAACGGTCTCTTGGAATGCGCTTTGTCCAAAAGTAGATTCGTTGAACAACTCCATGCCGACACTGCCAGAGGCGGCATTCGTCGTGGCGATTTCGATGCGAGCTTCGTCCAAGGATTCTTTGGGTACTTCCAGTATGCCGCCTTCGGTCAGCCGGACGGGGATATTCTTGGCGTCCAACGCCGTTTTTGCGCTCTGGATGTCCTCGGCGGTGAGGCCACGCCCCAACGGCGTCCATTGCGTTGTCGATTGGGTGGTGATCAGCCAGACCAGTCCGGCCACGACGACGAAGAGTGACATTCCAAGGAGGAGACGTCGTCCAGGCGCCATGTCGGCCCAAATACCAGTAATTTGTTCGAAAATTGTCGCCATGACTTACACCTGCATCCTCAAGATTTCCTGATAGGCCTCGATGACCTTTCGTCCCACTTGTGTCATGAGCCGGAAGGACAGATCCGCTTTGCTCATTGCGATCATTACTTCGTGAATCGACGTCTCTTCGCCGCGCACAAACGACTGGATCTTTTGATCACTCGTGGCCATCACATCGTTCACGTCAGTGACCTTGGTCTCCATCAACTTCATGAAGGAATCGATGGGATTGACGCCCTTCGAATCGATGGCATTGATGCCCTGATCCGGGGCTGCCGGCGGCTTGTGCTGGCGATACAGGGCCTCAAGCTCTGTGCCGCGAAGCGCTCGCTGTAGTGTTGCTTGGGCCTGTGCTGGGCCGACGATGGGTCCGTTACTCATGATTACCGTCCAATCTCCATCGCTTTCATGGCCATCTGTTTGAGGGCTTCGAAAGCCGTCACGTTTGCTTCGTACGAACGCGTCGCTGTGACCATGTTCACCATCTCTTCCATGATGTTGACGTTGGGCATGGCCACGATACCTGTGGTGGGGTCCGCATCCGGGTGACTCGGGTCGTACACTTCGGCAAAGGGGGTTGGGTCTGGCTTGATGGCGTCCACTTGGACGCGCTTCAAGGCCGCTTCGAATTCGTTGCTGGCGTCACCCGTCGACACGGCGGTGAAGACCGGATCCAAGCGTCGATAGGGTCCACCTTCTTTCGTTCGCGTTGTGTTGGCGTTGGCCAGGTTCGAGGAGATAAGGTTCAGGCGTACGCGTTGGGCGTGCAATCCAGAAGCGACAATGTCCATTGACTTAAGCAGGCTCATGAAATTCTCCTACCCTCCCGAGCCCATGCCAGCCGCATACCGCAGGATCGCGAGCTGTCGGCGCATGAGTTCCAGTTGCACGTTGTATCGAGTGGCGTTGTCACTCAGCTTCACCAATTGGGTATCCAAGTCGACACCGTTGCCATCCAGGGTCTCCACGCCTTCGGTCATCGTCATGATCTCATGGGCCTCTTTGGATGTGGGGGACCCATCGGCCGCCTCTGTCAGAAAGCCTTGGAATTTGAGATCCACCGGCCTGTAGTTCGGCGTGTCGATATTGGTGAGGTTTGCGGTTAATAGCGCCTGACGCTGGAGTCGTAAGTCCAAGCTGGCTTCAAGTGCTGCCGATGCATTATCGAATTTAATAGTCACGTTAATACCTCCAGCAAATGTCGTGCCGACTTTGTCCATCATTGGAAACGTGGCACTGCGGCGCTATGGGTTGGCCGTTGGGCAGATTGTGCCCAGCGCGACCTGGCAATGGGTACCTCATGCCGCACACTCCATGCCGACCTGGGTGATGGGAAATCCAGCTCCGCGGTATTCCCGCAGTCGATTGCGCAAGGTTCGTACGCTGATGCCGAGGATTCGGCTCGTCTGCGTGCGATTGCCCTTAACCTGTTGCAGTGTGTCTAGAATGACCTGACGTTCGATTTCCGCGAGCGTTTTTCCTTCAAAGGAGGTGATGGTGCTCACGTCACGTCGGGTTTCTGACTTCACAAAGGGAGAGTGGGCCTCGCCAATGACGACGGCGCCTTGATCGAAGAGGAGCGCATCGGGCGTAATGGTGCCCGATGGGCTTAAGATGAGTGCACGTTCAAGCAGGTTTTGCAGCTCCCGCACATTGCCGGGAAAGTCGTACTGCACCAGGCATTTCAGGGCATCGGAACGTAGGGTCGCATGCGAACGGCCCATCTGCTTGACCAGTCGGTCGAGGATTACGTCGACCAGGCTCGCGATGTCTTCTCTTCGTTCTCGAAGAGGCGGTACCCAAATAGGGAACACGTTGATCCGGTAGTAGAGATCTTGTCGAAACGTGCCTTCTCGGACCATCTTGGTGAGGTCGCGGTTGGTTACGGCGATGACACGCACATCCAAGTCCATGGTGCGGACCCCCCCCACTCGACACACTCGCCGCTCCTGCAAGACGCGCAATAGTTTGGCTTGCAACTCCAGTGGGAGCTCGCTGACTTCGTCGAGGAGCAAGGTGCCGCCATTGGCGAGTTCAAATTTGCCCTTCTTCAAGTCTCCAGCGCCGCTAAACGCGCCTTTTTCGTGTCCGAAAAACTCACTTTCCATGAGCGAAGCCGGGACTGCGGCGCAGTTGACGGCGATAAAGGGGCCGTCTTTGCGGTCGCTCGCATGATGTATGTGGAGCGCTGTGACCTCTTTCCCTGTTCCCGATTCACCGGTTAGGAGCACGGTGGTGGGTGCGAGAGCCACGCCTTCTGCCAAACGCATCACCCGCTGCATCGTCGGATTCATTGAACGGAGAAGGAACTGGTCTAAACAGTTCTCAGGCCGCTCCACTTGGGTCAGCTCCTGAATCGCGTGCGCATTCATAATGTAGACTCCTTTTCGGCCGGTTTCTGGGGAAGTCTCGATCGATTCTCGAGCCACCAATTTGCGCTCTCTTTCGTCAATCGCATGAGGGGTTCAAGGGTGAGATTTGCCATCACCGCAGGGGTGTACAATCGAATGGCCTCAAAGAGCACGGAAGCCTCTTCCATGCGTCCTTGGTGAACCAAGCAGGCGCCTGTCCACAACAACGTCTCTCCGCTCGCCAACTCGAGTGGGTTGGTGGCTTTTTTCATCGTTTCACAATCGCCAGCAGCCATGGCCAGGTCCAGCCGGACGTCATCGGCCAGCGTGTGCCCGGCGGCCGGAACCAGATCGCGCGCTGCAGGAAGGCCTTCCAGACGCAACGCACGCATGGAAGTAGCGATCCCAAAGTGTATTTCCGCAGGAGTCCACTCGTCGCCCTCAGCCTCTTGGAGTCGGACCAGCATGTCGCCGGCTGTCCTGTATTT
This sequence comes from Myxococcales bacterium, assembly GCA_963578115.1. Lineage (GTDB taxonomy): Bacteria > Myxococcota_A > UBA9042 > CAUZBV01. The sequence goes on along the minus strand of CAUZBV010000146.1, from coordinate 4,496 downwards.
GTCGCGGTTCAGGGCGACTTGACCGGTCACGACCAACGTCCGTCGTCGCTCTTGCCATTCGGGGTATCGGTCGAGCAGGTATCGAACGGTCACATCCGCACGGAAAATGTCGCCGGCCTCCCAGTACGTTTCGGCCAGAGACAGGATGACATCCGCTTCGTAGATGAGGTCAGGGTGCTTAAGGAGGTATTGATAGACCTCAATGGCGCGACGGGGTAGTCCGATACGCCGCAGGGCATCGGCCCCCACCATGTGAATGTCTGCCCAATGCGGCACATTGGTGACCCCGGGGGGGATTTTCAAGTACGCTTGGGAGACGTCTAGCCAGCGATTGTGATGACGCAGGGTGCGCAGTGCGCGCCAACGAACCGTCTGAAGAAACGATCGGTCGACAAAGAAGGGGCTGTATGGTCGACGATCCAACAGGCTGTGGATGGCGACCATCGCTCGTTGACTTTCTCCTCGCAACAACCAAGCGCGAGCTTCTCGATAGGAGATTTCGTCCGCAACGGTTCCAACGATGTCTGGGTCTCCGGGTGTGAGGCGGTACAAACCTGGCCTGAAGTCGCGGCTGAGTATTCGTCCGGTGGCCTCTTCCACGCGTAGCAAGGCCAAGCGTACGGCGCTTTTCAGATTCGATGAACGAATCAAGGGCTCGAGCGCGTGCGCTGCTTCAGCGAAACGACCGTTTTGGATCAAACAATCGGCAGCACGCAAGGTGGCCCAACTACGTACGGGATCTTTGTATCGCTGTAGGTGCGTAAAGACGGGGCACGCTGTCTCTAGGTCACCGTTTGAGAGTGCCAATTCCGCTTCGGCCAGATCATCGTGTCCCGCCACGTTGTCCTCGATAAGGTCGGCATAGGGCACGACAGGCATCGTGGCCAGTCCCACGTTCAGAGGCGGCATGATGGTCGTGGCCACCCGAAGGACCCAGCGCGCAGGATCGGTCTTCACGTACGTGCGAATCGTGAATGCGCCGATCCCCAAGTGAATCTGAATGCCAATGACTTCGCCATTGGATTCCATGGCTTCCAGAGACGCGAAAAAGCGACGTTTATTCTCCGTGTTAATCTGTTTTCCGAGGAGGCGATGCCAATTGTATGGCATCTCTTGGAATTCAATGGAGATGGTGCCATCCAGGGCGTCCGCCTTGAATTGCGGGCTGTCGAAACCGGCGTCCTTGTGAAACACCAGGTAGCTGACTTCGTATGAATCGCCTGCTACGGTTTGGGCAAATACGCTGCCGGACAGCCCGCTCGCGGCGAGTACAAGCACGGCAGGAATCCAGCGAACAGCGCGTTGGATTTGGTGATAGCCGTGTTTTTCGAGGCCTTTCTTCATGGATTCTCCCTTGGATGTTGCCCAACCCGCCATGGCCGGTTGACGGGCTGAGGCCGAACCCTACTTATGCACTCGGTGTGCCAACGGGACGCGAGAGAAATATGCTAATAATAACTAGCACTTATGATTTTAAAGCTTTTCTCCTCCTCGCCGAGTTGACGATTGCCTGACGCCGTGTGTCATAATAATGACACTATTTTTCTTTGTGATTGCACGACCCTATAGGAGACTACCATAGATGAAGTACGGAACAGGTATGGTTCCGGGTCAGAGGACGGATCGTTTTAAGGAGTCGATGTGTTCAAGGGTGACGACGATCAGCATTCGACGTTGGATTGTGATGGGTCATCGAGTCCGGTGCGTGAACGCCGCGGTGTGCATGGTATGAACACGGGCGGTATCATTCTGGCTCCAGATTCACCGATGCATGGCGTACTTGAGCTGGCACGGCGTGTGGCTCGTACGGACTGCAATGTCTTGGTCACTGGCGAAAGTGGAACCGGAAAAGAAGTGGTGGTTCGGGAGATCCACCAGTGGTCCACGCGAAACAAAGGCCCTTTTGTTCCCGTGAATTGCGGTGCTATCCCAGAGCAATTGCTCGAAAGTGAGTTGTTTGGGCATGTTCGAGGTGCGTTCACAGGGGCGGACCGGAATCGAGTAGGACGCTTCGAGTTGGCTGATGGCGGCACCGTGTTCTTGGACGAGATTGCCGACTTGCCCGGCCTATTGCAGGTCAAGTTGTTGCGCGTCATTCAAGAACGAACCGTTGAGCCCTTGGGAGCACCTCACCCCAAACTCATTGATTTCCGGTTGGTCGCTGCGACCAATACACCACTCGAAGAAGCCGTTCAAAAGAAGGCGTTTCGCGAAGATCTGTATTTTCGTCTCAATGTATTAAGGTTGCATTTGCCGGCACTGCGCGAGCGACCCATGGATATTCCACCCCTGGTTGTGCATTTCGTGTCCATATACAACGATCGGTACATGACGACGATTTCGGGGTTTTCCGAAAGCGCGCTCAATTTGCTTTGTACGCTCCAATGGGCAGGAAATGTTCGTGAGCTGGAGAATTTTGTGCAAGGTCTCATGGTCGTGTTTGGCGAGGGCGAGATCACCGAGGAGCATGTGCGGACTCGTTTGAACGAGTTGACTCAGACGGGTCGTAAGGGACTGTTCCGACATGAGGGGGCGGCCGGTATGGGGGGCATGTCCATGGAGTTTCCGGAAGGCGGTGTGAACTTGACGGAACGATTGGAGGCCTATGAATCCCAGTTGCTTGACGAAGCGATGCGTCGCAGCGAAGGAAACAAAAGCAAGGCCGCCCGGCTTTTGGGGCTTAACCGAACCACATTGGTTGAAAAACTGAAGCGCAAGAAGGCCTAAGTCTCGACACATTCGTGTCCAAGAGTCCCCTATATATAATACTGTCAATGAATGTGTCTTCAAAGCGCGCTATGATTGCGTCAAGCTCTTGACAGAAAACCTCGCCATGGAATTGACGGTTCTCGGACAGTCAACCCTAGCCAAGGGCGTCTAAAGCGGTGTATGCTCTGCAACGCCACTTATTTTTAATAGTGGCACGGTGGTTGCTTTAGAAGAGGGGCGGAGTAACGGAGGACGGTTCCGACTTATGGACAAGGCAACGATACTGGGATTCCTGATCGCCTTTGGGCTCATTGGTTTAGCAATTGGGACTGGCAATGATCCACAAGGGTTCATCAATCCTCCATCGATGCTGATCGTCTTTGGTGGCACGTTTGGCGCGACCATGGTGAATTATCCCATGCCCATGTTTTTGGGGGCATTCAAGGTTGCGAAGAATGCGTTCGTTATGCAGATCTATTCTCCTTCCGAGGTCATCGAACGCATTGTAAGTTACGCGTCCCAATCGCGTCGTGATGGCGTGTTGGCTCTGGAAAGTGCGTTGGAGAATGAACCGGACGAGTTCCTGAAGAAAGGGCTCCAGCTGGTGGTCGATGGACAGGATGTCGATGCCATTGAACAGATTCTCGATGTCGAGATCGAATATACGAAGAATCGACATGAGCAAGGCGCCGAGATCTTCTTTAAGTTTGGCGAATATTCGCCCGCGCTGGGGCTGATTGGTACGCTTATCGGCTTGGTTCAGATGCTTGCGACAATGGACGATCCATCGAGTATCGGGCCTGCCATGGCCGTCGCGCTGCTCACAACATTCTACGGTGCTATCTTGGCCAACGTGGTGTTCAATCCCATCGCCGGAAAGCTGAAGACACGCTCTGTCGATGAGGTTTTGACCAAGAGTTTGGAATTGCAGGGGATCCTTCAGATCGCCGCTGGTGCGAACCCTCGAATTGTGGAAAATCAACTTCACTCCTATTTGGCTCCCGTGTTGCGCGAGAGCCAATTTGATCGGTAGGGGACGATGGAAGAGGAACATCAAGAGCTCGAAGAAGCGCCGCCGCCCGAGAAGCCGCTTCGCCCGAAGAGGATCATCGAGTATTACGTCAAGAGTTTTGATGTGATGTTTGTGTCGTTGGGGCTGATTCTACTGGCTTTCTTTATCGCATTGAACGCCATGGCGGTCATTGATGAAAAGAAGAAGCGCGATGCCCTTGGATCCCTGATGGGTGAGTTCGGCATGCTGCCCGAAGGCATCGGGGTCCACGACGAGGGGGCCTACGTGTCGGCGCCGGAGAACGTCAACCTCAATCAGGAAGTACAGCACTTCCAAGATTTCATTCGTTTTCTCGAAGAGGAAGAGTTGGAAGATGAGGATGTGGAAGTGGTGGTGGACAACGATGGTCGCCGTCGGATTCGCTTCAGTGAACAATTGCTCTATGCCCCCGGTTCCAAGACCTTCAATCCAAAAGTGATCCCTGTGTTGGATCGCCTGGGCCTGATCTTGAAGAAGCTCGGGCGTCGGGTTGAAGTGGAGGGACATACGGACTCGACAAAGGGTAGCCAATCCAACTGGTTGTTGTCCGCGATGCGGGCGTCGTCCGTGTCCCGATTTCTCGAAGCCACGAATGCGTTTGGCAGCGACAAGATCAGCGCCATTGGCTATGGTTCAAGCCAACCTCGTTATGGTACGGGCGCCGATACGCGAAACCGTCGTGTGGAGATTGTGATCGACTGATGAAACAGAAGATACCAAAGCCCGTTATAGAGCG
>CAUZBV010000145.1:0-7997 GCA_963578115.1 Myxococcales bacterium | reverse complement strand
GGCGACGTTTGTGATCCGGACGATGACAACGACGATTATCCCGACGACAAGGACTGCGAGCCCTTCGACAAGGCCATCAACCCGGGGGCTCTGGAGGTCTGTGACGGCAAGGACAACGACTGTGACGATGGACAGCCGGGCGGCGGCATCGATGAGGAGCTGTGCAACGACGGCGATCTGTGCACGATCGATTCCTGTCAAAGCGATGGAGAGTGTGTGCATCAGCCTATTGCGTTGGATTGCGATGACGACAATCTTTGTACAGACAACATCTGTGACCCGGCGACGGGGCAGTGCAAAACCACGACCAATACCGCGCCCTGTGACGATGGAAATCAATGCACAGTGGATGATGGGTGCGTGCAGGGACAGTGCGTTTCGGGTGCCCAAAAAGACTGCTCAACCGGCAATATGTGCGAGCAGCCGCTGGGCTGTAGCCCTTTGACGGGCTGTCAGTATCAGAACCTTCAGGGCACTTATTGCAATACGGGAAATGGCAAATGCCCAACGGGCATCTGCTCCGGCGGCCAGTGCTTCATTAAATCGGGTGAAGTCTGCCAGACCAAGGTGGGCGTTGACCTGTGTAAGAAAGTGAACGTGGCCGGCCAATGTACTGGGAGTGGGCAGTGTGTTGTCACTCAGGCACCACCGGGAATGACCTGTCCGGGTTGCAACGGCCTCTGCATCAAGTGCTTCGGAATCCAATTCTGCCTCGGCTTTTAACTTGAGTGTGTAGGGTATTCTCCGGTCTTAAAAGAGCGGAGCACCTCGGGCAGGGAGACAGTGGGCTGGTACGCGCAGCAGGATTCGAACCTGCGACCTTTGGCTTCGGAGGCCAACGCTCTATCCAACTGAGCTATGCGCGCAGCGCGAGGAACCTATAACAGCCGGTTGAAGCCTGTCAACGATGGTGCAGCAAAGGCCGGAGAACGACCGATCAGTCTTGGAAGTTCTTTCCTGGATTGTTTTGCTTCCATGTCTCGACTCGACTCCTCATGCTTTGAACACGCCCCCGTCCATAGGGAGCGTATTGACGAGGATGCGCTCTTTGCTTTCGCGCTTCGGAAGTCCGCTTAAAGGGGCGCCCGGACGTGGTGATGCGAAAGGGATCCGGACGCTTTTCGGGCTCTCGGGTCGTGGCGTTGTCGTTTGGTTTGGGGGCGGTGGCTCCAGCGTTCGTACCGGATCGCTTGGCAGTCGGCTTCCTACCGACATGGCTCACGCTGACCTTGTGGCGTCGCGCGTCAGCGGGCGGATGGATCCGTAGATGTTGGTTCCGTCGGTTGATGTTGAGCACGTAGATGTGTCCCGAATCATCGCGTCTCTTTTGGGCGAGGCGATTGAGCGATTCGGGAGAATGCAATACATCGAATCCATTTTTCTGTGGTTTGATTCGGTATTCACGATCGGAAAACCGTTGACCTGTGCGCCGATCCAGCCCCGTGTAGAACTCGGTCAGTTCGGAGAGTCCGGTCTGTATTTCGTACACCAAGTAATCGGGATGCCGTCGAAGTAATCGCATGACTCTGGGCACCTCGAAGCCTCCCACCAGACTTTCGGCAGCCTCCAGACGCCCTCGTTGTTCGCTCTCCTTTTGGGGTGATGACATGGGTTTGGCGGCAGCTTGTTCTACCTTTTCCCGCAAGGATTGGTTGGGTTGTAGGTTGACGGAGGTGTCGGAGTCGCCAGGCTCGCAGCCTCCGAGCAGCAATAGGGTGAGGGCGATCAGGCCAATTCTCCGCCGCAGCAAATGGAGCGATGGTGGTTGCATTACAAACTCTGGATCTGGCCCCAGCTCACACTGAGTACCTGTTTCGGAGGCTGGGTTATCGTGCGATGCACCTTGTTGACCGTGCCCTTACTCCCTTTGGCGGGGAGACTGTTTTGGGAGGTTTGCCCGCTGCTCCCCGTTTGAACGACCAATTCCAATTGCCCCGGTTTTGCGGCGAGCAAAGCACTGCCAGAGCCCACGCTGCCAGAGCTGCCCGCGGCTTGCTCCACCCCGCTTTCACCGGCACAAGCGGGGCGACTGATGAGATTGATGCCGTAGGGGATGGAGTCCGCCAGTTCAATATATTTAACAACATCATCCGTGGTTAGGACGCTGCCATCTTTGTCAAATCGTGCAACAGGATCCGTTCCGTCGCTCGCCAGAAAGTCCACGCCCCAAATGCGTCCCGTTCCACCCAAGCAAGCATCTTGTTTGTCCGGCTGGAAGCTCGTGAAATACGCTGTGTTGGCAAAGACAATGGGTCGACTGGTCAGGTTTTCTCCCTCATTCAAGGTTGTTCGCCAGTTGACTTCGGAGCTGACTCCACCGGCTACGAGTCCTCCGCTCGCCGAATTTACCTTCACCTGCTCTTTGACCGAATACACCAGCGTTCGTTGGCTCAAGTCCGTGGCGTAATCCAAGTCACCCGTGCCAAACACAACGACCACTTGCCCACGCTGTGGGACGGGAGACAGGGCTGGTTCCGAGGTCAGCGGCGAACGAACCGTATCGTCGATTCGAGCACTGTACGCATCGTCGTAGGGATCGAAGAAGAACGTCATCTTCCACTTGTCGGGATCTCTGTCGGAGACATCGATGCGCCACAGTTGGCCCCCTTCATCGCCTACAAAGAGGCGCGTGACAAACGTTCCAACAAAGGTGTTGTATGCGGCCGGGGAGCCAACAACATCGAACTCCAAGCCGTTCACATTGCCGGCGGCGGTATTTCCATCGACGACCGATTCGTCCCCGTTTTTGAATTCCTTGATCTTCTCGCCGGTGTCGAGTCGAACCACCATAAAACACTTGCCCGATTCCGGTTCAGCCGTGACCCCGTCGCCACATGGGAAAAAGACGGCGGCTGTCTCTTCCGAACCACCGCCCGTTGTCTTGAGAAAGACCGTCCCGATCTTTGGTTTTCCATGGGTATAGCCCAGGTTTCGGAAATCGTGCGCCGTTCCGTCTTCGAAGGTCTTGCAGGTGTGATCGCCAGACGACGATCGCCAGCAATGGCGTTTATTGTCGATTTCCCACCGTACGAAGGGATTGAAGGGGTCCGTCACATCGATGGCGAACATCCCTCGTCCTCCCACTCGATAGGGGACCACCAACACCGATCGCCATTGTTTCAATTCATCCTCAACGCTGACGTCCGCCGCGCTCTTTCGAAGGCGAATGTCTTTGAGGATCGGTGTTCCATCCAGCAGGTACTTCAGCTCACTGACCAATTTGTACATTTGTTTGGCGGCGTTTTGCGGTGCGATGCCCCACACCTCGTCAAGCCACCGGGTGCCATCTGGGCTTCCCGATCCCGGTTGGCTGACGTGGATGGCGTGAACAAAGCCATCGTGCGTGGCGAAATAGGCCATGGTGGGTCGATCGGCAATGGACTGTTTGTAGGCTGTGAAGGAAGGGATCTGCACATCAATGTTGGACAAGTTGGTCTGAACCACAGGGGTCGAGTGCCAGATGCCACCCAAATGTTCGTATTCTCGCCGCGTTCCGACTTTTCCGTGCAGGAAATCGATAAGCTCTCCCAAGAAGAGCAGGCGATTGGCGGCGTTGCTGGCGTCACCAAGGCTCGCTCCTGTGGTCGTGAGGATCCCGCCATTCAATGTGGGTTTGACTTCAGGAAGGAGGCCCGCTGACGGGATATCCATGGTTTCGGGATTGACCTTGATCTCGGCTTTCGACAAGGGCACCGCTTGACCATCGATAGTGACAAAGAGATTTCGGGAATTGTTGTTATTAATCAAGGAGCGCAAGCTCGTGACGACGCAGGGCCCGGCACCGCCGGTGGCACTTTGGCAGGCCTCTTCACAACGGTACGCCGTGACCTCGAAATAACCCGTGGCGTCGATATCGCTGGTCAGCGATGCAGAATACGCGGTGTTGATTTGGTATTGCAGATCGGTTGCCGAGTTGGTGTGGTTGGTCGCCGCAATGTTCGTGCGGCTATGAATACCCGGCGTCGCTTTCCCGAGAATGGACGACAGGGCCGTAGCCAATTGAGCAGGCGTAGTCGCTGTATATGCCTCCACGGTACCCCCCGCTTCAGCGATGTCGTTCACGATTGTGGACGTGTCTCCGCTGAGATTAAAGCCCACGACATAGACTTTGTATCCTGCTTTGAACAGGTTTTCGGCGGCTGCGATACTGGAGGTGTAACCAAACTCCGATTCCCCCATGGTGGGGCGTCCGTCGGTCAAAAGGAGCACATTCTTGGTGCGGCAGTTTGCGTAGGGGTCGCCGTTGTTGGACGAGGTCTTTTTCTGCAAAGACGGGTGGTTCTTTAATAGCCAATACACGTCAGCCAACGCCGGTGATATGGGCGTTCCTCCAAAGGGCACGGTCTTGAGGATCTGTTCCTGAACGAGCGCATTGTTCGTGAGAATGGAGGTGAAATCATCCGCCGAGTTGGGAATGACCAATTGACCCAGCGACGTTTCTTCGTTTTGAACGCCCAGGTTGGTGATGCCTACGCCCGTTACCGCTAAGGCGTCGGGACCGGTGGACCATCCACCCACCTGCCCTTTATCAGCGCTCAGGATGGTGTCGAAGGTCATCAAGCCAAATTTGATGCGTTCCTTGTTTACGTCGATGATTCCGTCGTGATCTTGGCTGCTGTACTGAGGGACGTACCAAGGAATGGGGTAGTTGGCGTCGTATCGATCGGTTGGGCGGGGTTCTTCTTTGCACCAAAAGCCGTTGAAGGTTCCGGTCAGAACCTCGGCCGCGACCATGCCGCGGGAGTAGCTGTATTCGGTGCCGGCTTCCTTGACATCACCGGCTGTGCACACGGGTGTGACCAGTTCTTGCGCTACGTATGACATGGAACCCGACGAGTCCAGCACCAACAAGACCACGGGCTTGGTGTCGTAAAACCCGGTCGTTGTTTGCTGGGCGGACACGGCGCTGGGAATCAAGACCCACAGGGTTGCTACCAAGACATGTCGCCAAAGCGCGGTGTGTTTTGTTTGTCTCATTGACCGCCTCCCGCAAGGACGAATGGTCCGACGTAGCAGTAGCTTACGTAGCGGCGAGCGCTGTTTCGGAGCGTGTCATCTACGACGCCTGGATGGATCAGTTGGTCTCCGAAATAGCCATTTGTAGTCATGCGATATTTCTTCCAGATGAATTGGTCGCTCACCGGGTAGCCGGGAACGCGATTGGTATCATAAGGCGCACTGAAGGTCGTGACGAAGTTCACGCCGCCCCCTTGAACCAGCTCCCGGCCAAACGAACCCCGGTTCGCCGTATCAAAATAGCTCTTTGACGTGTCCGCCATGCTTACATTGTTGCCGTTCGCCAGCACAAAGGCAGGAAATGCGTCGCCTTTGGAGGCGGCCAATGCCACGGCGCTGGTCATGCCAGAGTCGGTCACCTTCAGCGCTTGTTCGCCGACACGGTAATTTCCCACCTGCTTGTGCTCGAGGATGACATTACGTACGCCAATGAGCCCCAAGCCTGCGAGGACCAGAATGATGAGCATGGCGGCGACCAAGAGAGAGCCACGTTCCTTTTGGAGTCGATTTCCCATGGTTAGATCCCCGACTTGATGTTGCGCACCGCCAAGGTCTGAAGAAAGACACGGCTTGTGAAGGACATCGTGCGCGAAGCCCCCCCCAATGTCGGATCGGGGTCGAAGGTGCGAATTCTCTTGTGCAACGCAGGTCGTGGCTGGTGCGTGAGCGTTGGATCTTCATCCATTGTACGAACGGTCATCTTTAGCGTCATAAAACGCAAATCTTGTGGTCGTGAAATGCTGGTGGTTCCCAGCCAGCCTTTGCCACTGCTGTCCAGGACATCGTCGGACAATCGTACAAAGCTCATGGATGGCTGCATCCCGGTGGAATCGTCATCGAACACGAAGTCATAGATGTCCAAGTCGACGATGTACTCTGAGATAGTGAGTATGGTGTCTTCCACTGCGGTGGTTCCGTCGATCTGAACCTCTTCTCGAATGAGATCCCATTTGCCCGGTGCGGCGTTCGGTCGCTTGTCCTGACCGACTCGGTACCGAATAAAATTGGCCGGATTCACTTCCAAGCCTTCGCCGAAACCTTGGATCCCGCAGGATTGACTGGCGGAGCGGACCGGTGGAGCCGTCTCCAGGGTAATGGTGCCGGTGTCATAATTACTACCTGTCACCGGAATCAACATCTCATACTGATCCTTGTCGATGATTCGCAGGAATCGACGGTTATTGCCCACGAACATGTCTTCGAATTGGCCTTGACGAACCGTGGATTGAAAACCGGTCTGAAGGCGCACCACATTGCCCACAATGCTGGCGGTGTAGAACACTTCGCCATCACCCACAAAATCACCAAACAAGGTGATGGACAGTGGACGAACAAAGGGGTTTTCAAGGACGGGCGTCAGCCCCGATGTGGTCTGTCCTATGGTGACTGCCCGAATGTCATTGACCGGTTTTTGGCAAAGATTGATGTCCACAGCGGAGTTGACCGTACCGTTGAAACCGGCATTGGCCGCGTCACGCCGTATGTGGTCCAGCGCGCCCCGTGCTTGCGCCTGCATCTGCAAGGTCATGTTTTGAACGCGGTACGTCTTGGCACCCCGAGCATAGACCGAGTAGACGATGATGATGAGTATCAACGAGACGACCAACGCCACCAGGAGCTCCATGAGCGTGAACCCGGTGGGATGACGATGGGTTGTGGGAGCCAAGTGCCTCATAGGGACACCTGCTTGACGAAGATGTTCTTCATGATCGAAGCCGGAAACGTAATGCTGTTGTTGTCCGCCAATACAGACTCCATCTCCACCGGGCAAGTCATGTACTTGAGGTGCTGTGACTTGTTCTTTGACCAGGTCACCCGGATGTCTGCGCGGAGCAATAGGTCGGGTACCAACCACGTCAGCCGATAATGCACACAGAAGTTCTGATTGCTGGTTGGGGAGATTTCTGTGAGGATCCCTTCATCATAGTCGGTATTGTTTCCAACGGGTCCGACGCGCCAATCTTGTGCGCTTCCGACCGGTTTATAGGCGTTTAGCCATTCGCTGGATTGGCCTTCGGTCACGATGACGGGGGCGTTATTGAGGAAGTGAAAGTTGGAGTTGCTGATCGGTTGCGAATTCGAACTCCATTGGAGTGCTTCGAGCCGCATGGATTGGGCCACGTGTTCCGCCAGATTGATGGCGAGCTGCATGTCGCGGCTCGCCGCCGCTGAATGCAGGGTTCCAATCTGAAGTTGCAAGAGCGCGACCAGTCCGAATGTGGTGACCGAAACCACGACCAACAATTCGATCAACGTGTACCCCTTCGGCGATCGATGGCGCATCCTCATCCGCTTAGCCCCCTGGCTCAAATCGTGGGATCCCGTTGTAGGGCACGATGATCCGGTGTTTGGGTCCCACGGTCTTACCGTTCGAATTCAAGCGCTGCAAGACGATGTGACCTTCGCCAGCACCATAGCCGGCCGCGATGGCTGGCAAGGGCTTCGATGTATCGGATTGGACGACTCGACCACTGGGTTTGAAGCACAATTGATACGACGTTCCCAACCCGTTGGGTGCCGTCGAGATGATGCGGATGTCTGGATAGTCGCCTTTATTGAACGACAGGGATCGAATGAGTGGTATGCCCGCAGCAAACCCATCGCATCGCGTGTTGGCGCTCTCGTTGACCACCAACGAGCCGTTGTCGCCGTCGGATTGCTTAATGCGGAGCTCATATGCCTTGTTTCGAGTCACGGCCTGGATGCGTGCAAAATCGACAAGGTGCATCACTTCGTTGGTTGCACCCACAATCGACTGCTGCTGAAATCCGGTCTGAATCGATGGCAACGCGATGGAGGCAATGATCGCCAAGATGGCGACTGTGATCATCAATTCAATGAGTGTAAATCCACTGTTTCGTGGACTTTTCCTTGGTGTTCCTGTGGTGCCGCGCGAAATCACGAAAAACCTCCAGGTGGAAGTGCAGCAAGGTGTGTGCCATGTCGGAATGGGGTGCTGAAGCCCAATACACCCTCCAAAT
>CAUZBV010000144.1:0-8014 GCA_963578115.1 Myxococcales bacterium | reverse complement strand
GCGAGTATTCCTCGACCGGACGGCACGGTCGCCAAGCAATGCATCCCAGTCGCCGGTACATGCGCTTGCCTGGCACAATATGACGGAATGACCACCGATTGCGTGGTCGAAAATGTACATGGCGCCTGTGTCGGTGAACGGACCTGTGACAGTCAAGACGGCGGGTGGTCCAGCTGTGATGCCGACGAGCCTGTGGCGGAGATTTGTGACGGCGAAGACAATGACTGTAGTGGGTTGGCCGACAACGATATCCCCGCAGAGCCGTGTGAGCAAGCGAACGAGTTGGGGATATGCCAGGGACAGGCCCTGTGCATCTCGGGCGAATTGGTCTGTGATGCCCAAACGCCCACCCAAGAGTTCTGCGATCTGGAAGACAACGATTGCGATGGAGTGTTGGATGAAGATTTGGGGGAGACAGGGTGTGGATTGGGGATATGCGAACATAGTCAAGCCAACTGCATCAATGGACAGCAAGTGGCCTGTGATCCCTATCTCGGACAGGCCGACGAGGTTTGCAACGGCCTGGATGACGACTGTGATGGCACGGTGGACGAGCTGGACGACTTGGGGACAACAACCTGTGGCCTGGGCGAGTGCGAGCATACCGTAGACAACTGTGCGGATGGAAAACCCAACCTGTGTGAACCCTACGAAGGTCAAGAGCCCGAAGTCTGCGACGGCTTAGACAACAACTGCAACGGATTGGAGGATGAGCCGTGGGCGGAGAAGGGAGCGCCCTGTGACGGCTCCGACAGCGATTTTTGCAAGAACGGCGCATGGACGTGCGCAGAAAACACGCTTGGCGTGGTGTGTGCGGGAGACGACCAGAACTTTGTAGAGATCTGCAACAACAAAGACGACGACTGCGATGATTTGACGGATGAAGACTTGGGCGAAACCACCTGTGGCCTTGGTGTGTGTGATCACACCCAGCAAAATTGCGTGGCGGGCACCTGGGTGTCCTGCGATCCCTATGAGGGAATGATCGACGGATCCGATCTCCCCGACTCCGCGTTCACAGACGCCAACTGTGACGGTATCGACGGGGACGTCGACACCGCCGTCTTTGTGGATGGGTTCACCGGTAAAGACAGTAATCCGGGCACCATGGCCCAACCGGTCAAGACCATTTCACACGGATTGACAGAGGCGAAGCAAACAGGAAAGAGCGCGGTGTATGTTTCGCAAGGTTCGTATTCCGGTCAGTTGACCCTGGTCGACGGCGTCAGCTTGTACGGTGGATACAATGCGGCCGATGGTTGGAGTCGATCTGCGAGCAACACCACAATCATTCAAGGCCATGTCAATCCGCTCTATGGATCGAACATTGGCACGGCGGTTACGGTGGCCAACTTCAAGATCTCGGCGAGCAGCAATCCAGCCTTTGGTGGATCGAGCATCGCGGTCTTGATCACGGGGGCGGGAACGACGGGGACTCCGTGTGATCCACAGACTTGCACGTGTTGCGAGGCAGGTCTCTGCAACAACATCGCCATCGAGTCATGTGTCTGTGCGTTGGATGATTATTGCTGCAATACGAAATGGGACGACCTGTGCGCGACCATGGTGGTCACGGGAGGTTGTGGTGCCTGCGCCGCAGCGGGCGTCGTGACGCTGCGCGATTGCGATATTTCTGCCGGTAGTGGGGGCGTGGGTCAAAGCGGCACAACGGGGTCGACGGGCTCGTCCGGAGGGGACGGACAGAAGGGCTCGGATGGACGGGAAGACGGGTATTCGTGCAGCCTCTTTGGTTGGAATCCAGCGTGCGAAGCCGATGGCCAACCAGGCCAAGCCAACGGCGGCAGCAGCGCGTGCGGCATGGGGGGTGGCAAGGGCGGAACAAGCGGCAAGGACACCGGTTCCGGCGCCACGGGGAGTTCTGGTACCGGAAGTGGCGGCGGCGGTGGCTACGGCGGTTCCAAGAAACAAAACGGTGGCAATGGTTCGGTCGGAACCAATGGTTCGTCGGGCTCCAGCGGGGCCGGTGGAACAACAGTCGGGAGTCTTACGGCGTCCGGTTACACGCCGGCCACTGGCACCAATGGCGCCTCGGGTAACGCCGGCGGTGGCGGCGGCGGCGGCGGCGGCGGCGGCGGCGACAGCGCTGGCACCTGCGAATGCAAGAGTTGGGGCGGCACCGGTGGCGGCGGCGGCGGCGGCGGATGTCCTGGAAATGGCGGTACAGCCGGCGGTGGTGGCGGTGGTTCTTTCTCCGTGTTCGTGTCGGAAGCCCAAGTGACTCTCAGCAATTGCACGCTGTCCACGGGCAATGGAGGAGTAGGGGGCATCGGTGGTCCTGGTGGCAGCGGCGGCACCGGCGGTAGCTTCGGTGTAGGCGGCACCGGTCACGATGGCTCTGGCAAGGGCGGCCGAGGCGGTGTGGGTGGCACCGGTGGCGGCGGTGGTGCCGGTGGTGGTGGCGGTGGCGGCCCCTCCATTGGTGTGGTGTGTCGGGCGGGTGCCAACCCCACCCTCAACAACGTGACCTATCTCATGGGTGTGGGTGGAGCGGGTGGTCCGTCCAGCGGCAAAGCGGGCAAGACCGGCAAGAGCGCTAAGAAACACAACTGCAATTAATTCACTTGTTTCATGGATGGCGGTTGGGTGCCGTTCGTTCTCATGGGGGGCTAGGGCGTCGCCGCTTCGGTGGCCTCTGGGGTGTACCGAATGACGAGGCGAAGCATCCCCTCCTCGGTCGATGTTTCCTCTGCTTCGATAGCGAACGTGGCGTGCCCACTAAGCGATTCGCGTACAGCAATCTTCCGTTCACTGGATGTTTTCAAGATCACACGAAGCGTGTTTTTCTGGTCCACTCTGGCTTCCACGATGTCTCCGAGTGCCTCGAGGTGGGCGCGGTCCTCGGCAGACAATCGGCCCAGTGCCAATCGTGTACTGGCGGGGTCGTACGGCGATGGCACCGAGTGTGAGGAAGAAAGCGACAGGCCTCCGATGGCCACCAATGCGATGACGAGGACCGCACACAAGGCGATCTCCATTCGGTAGCGTAGGGCGCTGTCTTGTCGCAACTCACGAATGCGCTGCCGCCGCCGCAGTCGCAGTTGAGTCGCTTCGATCAGCGCATCCGGCGGTGTGACCGTCGGTAGATTCTGGAACAACTGGGTGGTCTGACGGTAGGCCTCAAAGTCCGTTTGGAGAGCGGGGGCGTTCGCCAGGGCGGCTTCAAACGAGGCTCTTTCTTCGGCGTCGAGCTCGTCATCCAAGTAGGCGTCGAATCGTTCTCTGGTCTCTTCATTGGTCATGCTCATTAGTATCCCTTCAAGATTCCTTTTCTGGTTCGGCCGCCATTTGCGGCACCACAACGAGTGCCACTTCCTGATTGCTGCGGTGGAGACGGGATCGAACCGTGCCGATGGGCAGGCTCACTATCTCTCCGATCTCTTCATAGGAAAATCCGTGACGACGGAGAATCCAAACAATCCGATGTTTCTCACTGAGCTGATCGACCGCTTTGACCACGAGTTCCTGCAGTTGTCGGGCTTCCAGCACTTCGTCGGGACGGGCGGGTCCTTCTTGGACACCATTGACCGTCTTGTGTTCATCAAATTGTTCTTCAAATCCTTTCTTACGGGCTTTGTGATGACGGTGGCGATTTCGGCAGCGATTGATGGCGATTCGACAGATCCAGGTGCTCAATTTACTGTCTTCTCGGAAACCCTTGATCGCACTAAATACTTGAAGCATCACCTCTTGATACACGTCATCAGCATCGTTCTTGTGTGGCCCTAAGTTTTGATGGATCACGCTATAGAGCCACGGCTTTACGAGATCTTGTAGTTGCTTGTACGCGGAGTTTTTACCCACTTTGAGTTGAGTAATGAGGCGCTCTATATCGTCGGGAGGCAGATCGATCATGAGGTGCCCTCGGCACCCGTCTCATTTCGGCGCTCGTTGAGCGCCCGTGTAGCTTGTCGCCACCGGTAACCCAGAAAGAGTAGACACAGCATCCAAAGGGTCATTGGGATGATGTTGCCATGTTGGCGATAGAACGACGCTGGCACGTCAGGAATGGACATCTCACCATAGAGAACCACCGATGTGTTGATTTCCGTCCGCGCGACGATCTGACCGGTGGGTGAGACGAAGGCGCTGATGCCAGTGTTGGTTGCACGGACCAGCCAGACTCGGTCTTCGACCGCACGCATTGTCTGGAGCATCAAGTGTTGGTCGGCCGCCGCTGTATCGCCAAACCATACGTCGTTGGTCAGGTTGAGCAGCACATCGCCACCGCCTTCGGGAGCGTTGAGTCCGTCCCGCGTGAAGTCAGAGAAAATGCTCTCGTAGCAAATGCTTGGCACCCAAAGCAGGTTGTCCGCAGGAAACGCGGTAAATGTGTCCCCTGCGGCATAATGGCTGGTGCCAGGGATGGCGTCGACCAACGCGGGGAACGTGTCCGCCAGTGGAATTCTCTCCCCGAACATCAGCAAGCGTCGCTTGTCATAGATGATGGGGCGTGTGCCGGTGCGAGGAACCAGGATGGCGCTGTTTCGGGTCCGGCCTTCTTGGCGTCGCAATGCACCGACGGCGATATCCACTCCCGACTCCAAGGCCAAGCGCGCCAGACGCGCTGTGTATCGCTGGTCACGCGTGGGCCGTTCAAAGACCGCCTCCCCGGAATCGCCTGGGTCGAAGTAGAAGGGAAAGCCTCCTTCGGGCCACACCACCAACGAAGGGTGGGCCTGCACCGCTTTTTGTGTGAGCTCGACGGTTCGTTCAAAGACGGCCTCTCGAACGCGAGGGTCCGCGGCACGTTTCTCATCGATTGTTACGTTCGGTTGCACGATGGCGACGGTCGTTTTCGAGCGACTGGGTGCGTTTCGAATCCGTTCCATTCGGACCAAGCCCAGGGCAATCACGATCATCCAGACTGCCGTGATGGCTGTGGGTGCGAAGAGCACTCCAGCGCGGCGTTTCTTGATCTCCTCCAGGGCGGCCGTACTCACACAGGTGACGCCCATGATGAGCACGGCAGGACCAAACACACCGGTCCATTCCGCGGTCTGAACCAACGCGGGAAGATCATAGAGCGCGTGTCCAAGGGATACGGGGAACACGGCGGGGAAAAAGTGTTCCACAGCGGTGTACAATAAGGGCACGGTTACGAGCCAGCCCATTCGCCCACTCCACTGTCGAACAGGGGCGTAGAGCCACGCGAAAAGCGCCCATTGCAATCCGATGGCGGCACTGTACAACCCCAAACCGGCGATGGCCCAAGGCCATGAAAATCCGCTCATTCGAACCAAGGTGCCGGCCAGCCAGTATTGCATGAGCAGCGTGGCGAAGAATCCGGTGATCCATCCCCGCAGAAACCGGGTGCGAGGTCCGGCGTCCTTCAGCGCCAACAAAAGGGGCACGTGGGCCACGAATATGAGGGGTCCCCATCCAATGCGCGGGAACGCCAGGACGAAGAGAACACCAGACAGCATGGACAAAAGCACATTCATTCCTATCCTATTCTTACCACTGTCTTACGGATGGATGGAATTCTGGGGTGTTTCGATGAAGTCCACCAGAACGATCCGAGTTGACTTAGTGGGCCCCTTTCGCTAGATGGGAGTGCCCGTACGCGCGGGCATGTGCGAGCCCTTTCGGCATGAGACAACGAGCATAGAGCATGTAGGTACCCATGGGCGTGGACTTAACCGGCATTCTGTCCATTGACGATCTCGATTTGAGTGGTCGACGTGTCCTGCTGCGTGTGGACATCAATTGTCCAATGACGGACGACGGCCTTGTGGCGGACGATACACGGATCGTGTTGACACTACCCACGATACGAATGGCACAGGAACGGGGCGCACGGCTGATCTTGTGCAGTCACTTGGGCCGTCCCAATGGAACCAATTGTCCCGAGTTGAGTTTGCACAACGTGGGTGGCCGCCTGGCACAGATGATCGACACAGAGGTGATGTTTCCAGACAACTGCATCGGCGATGGTCCACGCAAATTGGCCAACAACTTGCGAGACGGCCAGGTGATGCTCTTGGAGAATCTCCGCTTTAATCCCGGCGAAACCAGCAATGATGAGCAATTTTCGCGAGCATTGGCCGCATTGGCGGACGTATACATCAACAACGCATTTGGATCGTCGCATCGAGCCCATGCATCCATTGTGGGTGTTCCACGCCTGATGGAGGAACGAGCGGCAGGTTTGTTGATGACCAAGGAAGTTCAGACGCTTGGACGCTTGCTCAGTGGACCCGAATCCCCCTTTGTGGCGGTCATCGGCGGTGCCAAGGTGGAGGGCAAGATCAAAGTCATCGAGAACCTTCTTGGATTCTGCGATTCTATCTTGATCGGCGGCGCCATGGCGAACACGTTTCTAGCGGCACGAGGCGATGAGGTGGGGGCCAGTCGGGTCGAACCCGACCAATTCGTTGTCGCCAGGCGCGTGTTGCTCAAGGCCGAGTCCATGCGAGCGAACTTGTTGTTGCCAACCGACCATGTGACAGCAGCCACCATCGCGCCCGACGCCAGCACAACGATCTGCACGACTGGAAGCGTTCCCTCGGATCAGATGGCGTTGGACATCGGTCCTGAAACGCGGAATCGATATGTGTCGGTCATCAACGCTGCACGCACCGTATTTTGGAATGGTCCCATGGGCGTGTTTGAGATGGAGCCCTTTTCCGCCGGGACCATGGAGATGGCCAACGTCATCGCTCGCAGTAATGCCACGAGTATCGTCGGTGGAGGGGATTCTGCTGCCGCGATCCGTCAGGCAGGCGTCACGCCTTTCATCACCCACCTGTCATCCGGAGGCGGGGCCAGTTTGGAGTTCTTAGAGGGCAGGGAGTTGCCGGGTGTCGAGGCGCTTCGTCCCAAGTGGAAGAGGGCCGATGGTTAAGAATCGCCGACCGCTGATCGTGGGCAATTGGAAGATGAATTTGACCCTGGACGAGGCCGTCGCTTTGGCCGATGGGCTGAAGAATCGGATCGGTCGGTTGCGCAGTGTGGATTTGGCGATCACTCCGTCGGTTCCGTACGTGGCGACCATCGCAAAGCGACTGGCGAGCGAACGAATCGCAGTGGGTGCGCAGGACATCTATCCGGGAGATTATGGTGCGTTCACCGGATCGGTCTCTGGGGCTCAACTTCGGAGTGCGGGTGCGAGTTTTGTGTTGGTTGGACATTCTGAACGGCGGCATGTCTTTGGCGATACGGATGCTGTGGTGGCCGAAAAGCTCCAGTCGGCGTTGGCGCACGCACTGGATGTGGTGCTGTGCATCGGAGAAACACTTGACGAGCGCGACGGAGGCGATACGTTTGCGGTCTGCGAGCGACAGCTCACAGAGGGCTTGGCTCAAGTGAATGAGACAGAGTTGAGTCGAATTACGTTGGCGTATGAGCCGGTGTGGGCTATTGGGACGGGGCGTACTGCGACGCCGGCCCAAGCGCAAGAGGTGCATCGTACCGTGCGTGAGTGGATCGAACATCGTTACAGCGCAGGCGCCGCAGGGCGGTTGCGCATATTGTATGGAGGCAGCGTCAACCCGGATAACGTCGAGGACCTCATGGCAGGACCCGATGTCGATGGCGCCCTTGTGGGGGGTGCGAGTCTTGACGCAGAGAAGTTTTCGAGGATTGCGACCTACGGGTCTCAGGGGAGTGCCTGATTCATGACTACAGTGCTCATTATTTCGTATACCATCGTGTGCTTGTTCTTGGTTTTGACCGTGTTGCTTCAGTCGGGTAAAGGCGGAGGCATGGGCGCGATTGGCGGCGGTGGCGGTGGTAGCGGTTCCGTCTTTGGTGGCCGAGGCGCGAGTACTTTCATGAGCAAGTTGACCGCCGTGATGGCCGCGTTGTTTATGATCATCAGTGTGTGTCTCACCCTTGTGGATGTGTCTCCGGTGCAAGCCGCGGCCGACGCGACGGAAGAGGACGACGTAGAGCAGCCGACGGAGGGTGACAAGGCGCTTACGGATGATGCCGACAAACCATCTGACGAGGCAGACAAGGCCACGAAGGCCGATTCGGACAAGGTTAAGCCCGC
>CAUZBV010000143.1:0-8036 GCA_963578115.1 Myxococcales bacterium | reverse complement strand
CTGGGCGACTTTGTGCAGCAGGGCTTGGAGTGGTTGGAGTCTACGCGTCTGTTGCCGCTCATACTTCCGGAGATCGCCGCAATGATCGATTTCCACAAGAGTTGTTCCCTGCATCACAAAGACATCTGGGAGCACACCAAGATCGTGACGTGCAAGACCGAAAAAAACCTGGTCGTTCGATGGTCGGCGCTTTGTCACGACATTGGAAAGGTGTGGACGCGTTCGGTAAGCAAGCAAGGCCAGGTGCACTTCTTTCGCCATGAAGATCACGGTGCTCTGCTCTTTGAGAGCATCGCCCATCGATTCGGGCTGTCACAGTCGCTCACCGATTGTGCGGGATACGTCATACGAAATCACAGCCGCGTTAATTTGTATCAGGAGGACTGGACCGATTCCGCGGTCCGTCGGCTTATTCGGCAAACAGAAGGTCACTTGAACGATCTGTTGGCGTTTTCGAAAGCGGATTATACGACCAAGAACACGACCCGTATTAGGCACATGGAACGCTCGTTGGCCGACATCCAAAGACGCATCACAGAGCTGCGAGAGCACGATGGCAAGAAACCGGTTCTCAACAAGGGAGTCGGTGTGGCGATCATGGAACACTTTCGACTGCGCCCATCTCGTACGGTGGGTGATCTGAAGCAACTATTGGCCGTGACAATTGATGAGGGCGAGTTGCCTGAACGGGCTGACGATTCGGTGTATCTGGAATGGTTGATGAACCATCCGGAAGCCATCGCTCGAATTACGGAAGCTGGTGGTATTGTTCAATCCTAACGCGGCCCTGTCACTACCGCTTGGGATAATCATCCTAGTGAGCAGCGGATCCTCGCTGGCTCTTGATTGGCCACCAAAGGCTCCCATGCAATCATTTCGTTGTGACTATGAGGGTGTTTTTCCCCAATCTGGCATCCTCGGGTCGTGGGAGTTGTCCGGCCAAGGTGAACCGACGTCTACCGTCGTTATTCGTGTGCAAGATATGGCGATGGTCACGCCTTTGGTAAGCGGACGCATCCGCAATGCTGAAGCGAGGGTGAAGCAGGCAGAAATTACGCAGAAAACCACTGTTGAGGGCCCAATTGTGCGTGAACGAACGCACATGATTGTGGCATTGGAAGGGCCCAAAGAGGGGAAACAAGAGCTTCGAATCACCGTGGACGATGAGCATATCTGTCCTGGCAGTGACGCTCCGCGAAAGGCGGGTTCGCAGTGGATTTGTACACACACTTTGACCGATGGTTGGACCCTGGTCCGGGAAGGGGTGGTGGTCGATTCGGGTGAAGACGTCGTCTCGACGACCGAGAGGATTCGCTATCTGAGGGACGAGACCTTTGTGCTTCCCGAAAGTAGGGATCCATCCGTTTTGGAACGTCACATACAGGCCGCCGTGCTTGAGACGATCGACGACAAGGACAAGGTACAGCGCACGTGGATCGACCCTGATTTTCCGGCGTGTCCGCTACTCATTGAGCGAGTCGCCTTGAATCGTGTCATCGGCACGGATCGCTTGATTCGACGCTGGATTGGTCAACCCAACTCCGGTGGATTGGTCCCACCCGAAGCGGCCGATTCGGAGGCGCAATCCACAACCGGTAATCCGTGGTTCTTTTGGATCGTCGGTGCGATTCTAGGCACTCTAGGGGGTCTCTGGTGGGCGATACGCATCCGTCGATTGCGACGCTGAGTTGCGAATCGGTCGGGGCAGGAGTATCTTTTCTGAGTACCTACAGGTCGGGAACGAAATCGAGCGATGGTAGAAGCAAAGACGCGCATCACTTCCGTCAAGGGGATCATGGAATCTGCTCCCTCGGGGAACGAGTGCCTCGTGGTGATTCATGGACACGATCTGGGTCGAAAACATGAGCTCAGTGAGACCGTGGTTACGTTGGGCCGTGAGCCTGACAATTTGATTGTGATCGATGCCGACAGTGTTTCACGCAATCATGCGCGTATCGAGACATTCAATGGATTCAAGTACCTGGTGGATTTGAATAGCACCAATGGCACCTATCTGAACGATGCGGTAGCCATGCGCGAACAGCTGACCAGTGGCGATTTGATCAAGGTGGGCGACACCATCTTCAAGTACTTGGCTGGGAGCGACATCGAGCAGGCATATCACGAAGAAATTTACACCATGACAGTAACCGATGGTTTGACACAGACACCCAACAAACGGGCTCTCATGGATTTCTTGGATCGCGAATTTAGTCGCGCTCGACGGTATGGACGTAATCTCGGATGCATTATGTTCGACATCGATCACTTCAAGCGAATCAATGACGATTACGGCCACTTGACCGGTGATTACGTGCTGCGTGAGTTGGCTCATGTGGTTCGTCGCCGTATCCGAAAAGACGAGATTTTTGCGCTCTACGGCGGCGATGAGTTCTGCATTGTGCTGCCTGAAGCGGAGCCGAGTGGTGTGCTGGAATTTGCTGAAACCATCCGGTCGATCGTGGCAAACCACGTTTTCGAATTTGAATCGGAACACATCAAGGTCACGATTAGTCTTGGCCTTGCCCATCTGCAGACGTCCATGGAAGAGCCCAACGACCTCATTAAAGCAGCGGACGTCAAGCTCTACGAGTCAAAGAATACGGGCCGGAACCGCGTTTGCGCCTAGTCGTAATTCGGACGGTTTTTGTCGCACTCCTGGTGAGCGCGGGGCATTCGGGATGTGGCGGACAGTTGAGCCAACTGTCCAATCCCGCAGTTAAACTCCCACCCAACGACGTGTTGGACGGCGCTGTTTCGGTAGCGGTGACGGGCACTGCGCTGAACAAGCTGGCAACGCAAGTGGGCGACATCTTATCAGGCATTTTTCCGACCACGAAGGCGGGCTGGGTTTGTGTGCCACTGGACGAACTGTTTCCGGATGGGCTCCCCTCAATGCCTTTTGCGGTAGGACCCTTGAACACAGATGTGGAAGTACGGGAGGCGAGCATTTGTTTGGATCTCCTTGGTCTGACGTTGGAGCTCGTCCCCAACCAATCGCCTCCAACGTTGCGACTCCATGCCGAACACTTGCACATCGGATTTGAAAAACCCGCGATTATTGCTGGCACGACGGAGTTTCTGGGTCTGGCCACCAGCGTCGCCTGTACGCTCGACAACGACAAGAAGACCGACGATGGGACGCCTTATGCGGTGGTGCTGACTCTGACGGTGGACATCGAGCTCGTTGTGGATGACTCCGGGCACATTGGCGTTTCACCGACCACGCATCAATTTGTACTGAACGAGGTCGGACTCAGTGTCTCCAAGGATTGTGCATTGCCCGAATGCGTCGACCCCAACTTGGGAGGACTTGTCGACCCATGTTTGGAATGTGACATTTGCACCGCGGCGGATTTTGGCTCGGATTTGACCGCACTTGTCGTCGAATTGCTGGGGGATGTGTTGGATCCCTTGGTCGCGTTGGCGGTGGATGCGCTGACAAAACCACTCATTGACGATTGGCTCAACGGTCAGATGGCCTCGATTGCAGGTCGCGTCTCTTTGTCCAATGTGTTGGGGAGTACCACGGAGTCGCTACAGACCGCCGAGGACATGCTGCTCGTCAGTCTCCCAGCACCCAATGGACTCAAAACCGTCGAATTTGGGGAGCACACCGTGCTTCAATTCCATACACAGGGAGGAACATCGGTTGTAAAGGACCACGCGTGTGTGGGGCCCTTGGCTTCCGTGCCGACCTTCACACCCGGTCCGTTTCCAATGATGGTCGGTGTGGCCCAAGACGGGACACAATACGATCTCGCGATCGCTTGTTCGGAGGCGTTTCTCAATCAACTCGTGTGGTCCCTGTATCGTTCCGGTGCCCTGTGTCTGGGCCTGACCACACGTGAATTGGCCACGCTGACGCAAGGCAAGCTGTTGCTGCGGACAGGACCGCTGGATGTGTTGGTTCCAGGGGTTGCGACATTGGCCGGTAGGGATGCGTCGGTGCGCATACGATTGCTGCCCACGCTGAAAACGACCGATCTTCCACTTCTTCGGGTGGGCGATGAAGACGACGGCGTCATCCGCCTGGAATGGCCCGCCTTTGGGTTGGCCTTGGAAGCTTTTGTCGACAACGACTACATGCGTCTCATGACCCTTCGTGCGGATGTGTCTGTGTCGATGGGCGTGGAGGTTCAAGAAGACACGCTCGGATTCTCCATTGTCGATTTGGTCGTGGACAAGGTGGTTGTTTCGGACCACGAGGCGTTTGCGGAGATGGATCTCCAAGCGGTCATCACGCTGGGTTTGGAAGTGGTTTTGTCTGCCTTGAGTGGCGCCAACGATTTGGTGATACCCATTGTCCCGATGGCCACGGGAGCCGATGCTGGGGCGTTGGGCACGTTGCCCTTGGAACTGGTGGGCGTGGACGTGGTAGGCGCGGATCACGATTGGCTGGCGGTCTACTTGGCGGTGACCGACCCATCCGCCAACAAGCCGGGGACGAAACACCCCCTCCGTGTCCAGCTCATTGATGTCGTGCGCTCTGGCGTGGTCGTCTTCGGTGAGTTCCCAAGCGGGCAACCGATCTCGACGCGTGTGGATGGGTTGATGTGGCATCGCGTGTCGTCGTTGGCCAAGCGCGGGGGCAAGGTGTGGATCGAGCATCCTCTGCTGCGCATTCCGGGAATGCACGAGATTGAGATCCGTGTGGCGGGGAGCGTTCAATCGTTCCCCGTAGTCATCCCTGCGGTCGAGCCCATGAAGACCCACGCTGTGTCAAATGCAACCGCCGATCCGTCGGGGGGGACGTGTGCGCTGGGGCGGGGCGGACTTGCACCCTGGTGGCTTCTGGCGTTGGGGCTCATCTTCATGGGGAAGGTCCCGTGGCGGCGGCTGTTCGCCACCGTGCTAGTGGTTGTGGGCTTAGCAGCCTGTTCGCACCCGGTGACTGTGAGCATACCGTGTGATCAGCACACAGACTGTCCGAGTGGAACGACATGCGATCCTGTGTCAGGACTCTGTGTGGTGCCATCCCTCTGTGAGCGCGATGAGGCGTGTTGCCCGGGATTGATGTGCCTGAATGGGGTGTGTCGGACGGTAGAGGAGTGCCACATCGGCGGTGACTGTTTGGGATTGGACGATCGATGCGAGCAGGGCGTTTGTGTTGCGACATTTTGCGAAGAGGACGAGGAGTGTCTCGCACCCTACCATCAATGCTTGGCCAAACGTTGCGTCCGCGCGCGTCCCTGTGAACCGTGCCAATCCGGAACCATCTGTGAGCCGACCACGGGTCGATGTGTCGCCGTCTCAGGAGCGTGTGCCAGCTTGGAATGTCCGGCAGGCATGGCCGCCATGGTATCCGACGGGGATATCCCTTGGGGCCACCAGTGTCCATCGGTGGTCGATGCGTGTGCTTGCGTTGCCGCACAGGGTGTGTTGCCCGTCATTCCCTCTTCGTGGGTAAATTTGCTGACGTCCACCGGATCGGAAGGCCCGAGGCATACTGTGGTGGCAAGGGACCTGCGCTACGGTGACTTGGTGGCGCTGACGTTGGATTTGGATGGAACCGTACTCGCCACGGACTATTTGGACGGGGTTCCCGATGGCCCAATCGCGTACGATCCGATGAGTGCGCGTGGCGGTATTGTTGAACCGGGTCTCGACGTGGGTACGTTTGCAGCGGCTGTACCCACGGACACCGGGTTTGCTGTGGTGGCCAGAGATGCCACCCGAGGCGTGTTAAGATTTGTGTCCCGCACGGATGATTCTACCCTGGTCGCCTACGATTTGGATGCGGACGGTGACGCAGGATACGGGGCGTCCATGGACGTCGGGCCGGATCAATCGCTCCACGCGACTTCCTTCGCAGTCAATGATGCGGGCATGCTCCTGCTCCGTTACGCTCGAACCTCCCCCGGCAACGACATGCCTCTGGATGTCGAATCATGGATACGCACAACGATTCCAGTCGATTTGGGCCCCCTTGCGTCGGTGGGTATGTGTGCGCCAAGTTGCCCGATCTTTGAGGCGTGTGTGGAGGTCGACGGGGCGGCGGAATGCCACGCCGTCGATTGGACGGGTTCATGCGCTTCCAAGTGTCCGGTCGGTCACGTGTGTGTGGCGTCCAACTGTCGCCGTGTGATTCGACACACCGCCGCTCTGAAACCTTGGCGAGACTTCCCGCAAGGAGAGACCGCCACGGCCATGGCGGGTGGGCAGTTGGTGCTGGCGTATGAAAACCCTCGGTTGGGGACCCTGAATGTGTGGGCGAGCGCTCCAGGCGATGTGCTCAATGCGTTCTCTGTTGCCGTTGATGGTGGAAGCGGCGATCGGGTTGGCCGTCATCTCGCCATGGACGGAAACGACAGTGGTTCGATTGCGCTGGCCTACCAAGACACTACACGTGGATTACTGAAGCTAGTGTGGGGCAATCCGACCCAAGGTGTCACCCCATGGACTATCGACACCGGGGGAAAAGGGATCGATGTTCACTTCACCGCCGACGAACGGTTGGTGATTGTGCACGGACAAACGGAGGGCCAAGGGGTACGTGTGTTGGTGGGTTTGCCCAACGACTGGGCTGTTGTCGATCCGATGTTTTCGCCCCACGTGGGGCGATTTAGCGCCCTCTCGCTTTTTGATGGTGTGGCGATGCTCGTCACAGTGCGCAATCGAATCACGGCCGATTGGAGCCCCGAGGTTGTTCTGGAAACAGCGGTGATTGCTGTGGACTAGGGGCGTCTGGGGCTCCGTTGAGCATCCTCGGGTTGACTCTGCCGAACCAAACGGGAGCGTTGTCCCGAAAAAGGCGTCATATAAAGGCAACATAAAGCGCTTGCATGATCCGTTGACATGCAATTTTTGGGGCGTTACCGTGTCGGGTGTACCTAAACAAGACGCATTGTGTGTGGTGACCGCAGTACAGGGGAATTGTTCATGGCGACCAAACAAAAATCCGGCTTGTCTACAGAATACAATGGTGGAACAGGTCGTCGAGTGGGAATTCTGGAGGACGCCACGCAGGCGGATCAGATCAACACTAATTCGGAAACGGCTGTTCAGACACCACAAGACGAACCACAGGCGTTGGACGTTGTTTCGGACAAAGAATCCGCCGACGCACCGGCGGATACTGCCGCCGATTCCAAGGACACCGATAGTGAAGCCAAGTCGGCACTAGAAGACGTCGACTTGTTGGCGGAGTTGGCTGCGGCCAGTGACGGTGCTCTGTTGGGAGTGGAGATGGTTGAGCAGGGGTATCAGCCCGGTCCGCCGAAGGGCTCCAATGGAGACAGCGCGCCAGACTCCGGCGCACAAGACGATTTGGAAGCGGCGGAAGCATTGTTGGCGGTCAACGCGATGATGGGCGTCGAGTCGAAGGACTCGGACGAGACGGAAACTTCGGACGAGAGCGAAATTTCGGGCGTGACCGAGTCGTCGGAGTATATCGCAAAACTGGCTGCGGCTCTGTCTCAGTCAGAGCTGACCATCGGCGGTCTTCGCGATGAAATCGTCCAAATGACTCGCATTACTCAGGAACTTACGGATGACTTGAAAACCGTCAAAGACAAACTCCTTCAGGCCGTGTCGGATCAATTGAGCTTTCGTCAGCGGACGGATCGAGAGCGGGAAGAAACCATTCAATACTCCAACGAGCGTCTACTACGAGAGTTGCTTCCATCGTTGGACAGCTTCGAGCGGGCTGTTGAACACATGGATCCAGACAGTTCGGATCCTTTTGCCAGCGGTATCCGTATGGTTCGCCAGCAAATGCTTCAAGCCCTCCATCGATTTGATCTCGAGTCCTTTCGGTCTCAGGGAGTACTCTTTGATCCATCACGTCACGAGGCATGTGCCGAGGTGGAGAGCGAAGAGGTTGCTCCCGGTCATGTCGTGAACGTCGTCAAGAGCGGCTACCTGTTGAGTGGACGCCTGTTGCGTCCCGCTTTGGTGACGGTGGCAAAGGCAACCAAACCCAAGGACGAGGACCCGGTTGAACCGGTGGTGGAAGGCGGTGAGCCGGCGGACGACGTGGAAACGGTTGCCCCCGACGACGGTGGAACTGGGGCGGAATTGTCGGGAGAGGATTC
>CAUZBV010000142.1:0-8061 GCA_963578115.1 Myxococcales bacterium | reverse complement strand
TCCGCGCATTCGTCATTGGATGTGCAGTTGGTGGGAGGGGGAGGCGCATCGGTTTGTACGTCCGGAGTCGAATCGTTGTCATCCGAGGGCTCGCAGCCCCAGACCAGTAAAAGTGACAAACAGAGCCAGCCAGCAATCCACGTGTGTCGGTATGTGTTCACGATTCCTCCAAAGAATCTATCTTGAGCCATCCGGAGACATTGTGGGACTGGGCGGTAGCCCGGTCAAGTCCCGGTGGTGTCCTGATTGCCGGGTGTGCTGATGGGCAGCCCGGTGCAATCGGCCAGCCCCTGGTTGCATCGTTTGTATATGCAGGGGGTGCACAGGGCGGGGGCGGCGTCGTCAATGCACTCGGCGGAACAGCTGGTGGCGATGCAGTTGAAGTGTCCACCAAAGCACTCGGAACACCCCAAGGACAGTTCCAGGTTGTCCTGATAACAGAGCGAACCGCACGCCTTTGGATCCGCGTCGAGCAGACATTGAGCGGTGCAAGTCTTGGTGACGTCTACGAACAGATCACTCTCATAGAGGGCGATGTCCGGTTCGTTCATGCACAGCCCACTGGAGATGATGCATGTGTGGTTCACGCAGATGGTGCCGGTGCCGCATTGTCCGCAGGGCTGTCCGCATTGGTTGACCCCGCATTTGTTGTCCCCACAGGTGCAGGTCTCACAGGTGTTGTCGGCTGTGCAGTAGAGCCCGTCACTACAGGAGCCACAGGGTTGCCCGCAATGGAAACCACAGTCTTTGTCTTTGCACGGTTCGTCGCACGATTCGGTGGCACACAAGTAGGGGTGGCTCTCGGTCGGTTCGGTTTTGCCCTCGCCGCGGCAGTCGTACCAGGATTGGTCGTCGTTCCACCCGCAGGTGCCGCCCCCTTGACCGCACACGACCATGTAGAGCGCTTCGCCCTCGCACCAGTAAATCGTGTTGTCCGTCGTGCAGCAGCCTGTAAAGGTCACGTTTGCACAGGACAAGAAAGCCGGTGGCGCGTTGGTGTCAATCGGTTCCGGCACCTCCGGCACCTCCGGCACGTCGGGCACTGGCGGATCGACACAGGCGGTGTTGTCCACAAGAGCTGCCTGCGGACACAGTGTGTCTAAGTCAGCCAATTCGGGATCATCATTTTTGGCTAAGCTGAGGTAGTGCATGCGGCAGGCGATCGAGTTGCCATCGGCGGGCCATTCCACGGTTGTTTCTTCTTCGGTCGTTTCTTCTGCCGGTTCATCGGCCGGTTCATCGGCCGGTTCATCAGCCGGTTCTTCGGTCGTCTCCTCTTCGAGGGGAGCGCCTTGAGCAACGAGGTTGCAGTCCGTCATACAGTCGACTAGGTAGCCTTGCGCGTTGGTCTCGATACAGAGGGTTTCAAAGACGGTACAATAGTCCTCGCAGAAATTGGGATCGGCCTCTACGCCTCCAACCGGCAGCGAGCATCCCAGCCCAACACTACCCACCAGCCAACCATACAGAGCCCATCGCATGGTCCGATCATGGCGGTTTTGTAGGCTAGGAGTCAAACAGTGTGTCCTTAGGGAGCCGGCAGCACGAACTGAAAGAGCTCGTAGACGACCCAATTTTGGGAGTTGTTGTAAAAACCAAACAAGCCTCCCTCAAAATCCGGGAGCGTGGCGACGACTTGGTGAATGGTGTTGCCGCCTTGGTCGATGGTGATGGTGGCTTCGCCTTTGTCGATATGGAGCGTCCATTGGTAGGGCACCGTCTGGTTTTCCTTCCAACCCGGTGGCATGGCCGCCGACAAAATGGTGGTGTTCGCTGTTCCTCCCGACGCGTAAAAGTCTTCGCAGTTCAGCGGATCGCCCGTGGTTTTCATTTTCTTGAGCATCACGCCTTCAAACGAGCTGGCCTTACAAAAGGTCTGTGATTTTTGTTTCCAATCAAAGACATAAAAGTCCGTGCTGTTTTTGTAACCGAACACAAACCCGATGAGGTCGTCGTCGTCGGACGTGTCTACGTGAAATGCGCCGGTCAACGTGCCGCTCTCGAAGTCGATGGTGCTGAGCAGCACCGAGGGTTGAGCGTTCACCGTTTGCGTGGCGGTAGTACAGGCCGAGTCGAAGGTCCAGACCGCTTGCGCTTGGTTGTGGCCCTCGGGATCAAAATAGACGATGGGCCAGTCGCACAGGGTTAATGGCATCCCTGCGACGAGGACCGTGACTTTGTCGGTGGCGGAGTTGCCGACCCCATCGGTCACGGTCAGGGTGTAGGTCTGGGGGGCGGATGGTGTGACCGAGATGGTCTGGTCGGTGAGAACGAGGCCGTCTGCCGTTTCCCATGTAAATACGTATTGGTTGTCTCCTCCGCTGGCCATGCCCGTGAGCTCCGCGTTCTCGCCCGGCAGAATGGTGACGTCCGGCCCGGCGTCGGCGGTTAAGGGTGGGTAACAATTGGCCGCAGGGGTTTCTCCAAATTGGCAGCAGTCGATTTTTTGGGGTACGAAAATGCACCCGATATTCGGGACGCAGCTGTCGTTGGTGCATTCTTCGCCGTCATTACAGATCACCATCGTGTCCGGCTGGCATTGGCTGGCCACACAAATCCCCGTGGCCACGCAGGGATCGTCCAGCGAACAGACCCCTCCCCCGTTGGGCAGGTGCACACATCCAGCCACCGGCACGCAGGCGTCGGTGGTGCACGCGTTGTTGTCGTCGCAACCGGAGTCTCCTTCGCATTGTCCTTTGATGCACAGCCCATTCTGAAGGCACAGATCCGGTACGCTGCACGGGTTGTCATTGTTTTCGAACAGGCATCCAAACCCTTCTTTGCAGCTGTTGTCGGTGCACGAATTGTTGTCTTCGCAAATCACCATGGTGTTGACGGTACAGACGCCCTCTTTGCAGATGCTCGATTCGATGCACGTGGATTCCTGCTCACAAGGAGCGCTGTCATTGTCGGCGGACTCGATGCAATCCCCGGTGGTGGGTTCGCACTCGGACACCAGGCAGGCGGCATTGGGACCGGGCGCCACCTCGCAGTCCACCGCCGTGTTCAGATCTTGCTCGCAGTGAAAATAAGGTTTGTCGGCAGTTACGACACATTTCACATCGCCCAAACACCGATCTGCCGGAGCCGGACAGTCGTCGTCGACGTCGCAGGTGCAGAGCTCGTTGTCCACAAAGAGGCAGCCGGAGCCCGTCACGCACGTGTCTGCCGTGCAGGGATCGCCGTCGTTGCACACCACGGGCTCCGACGTGCACTCTCCCAGAAAGCAGGTGTCGCCTGCGGTGCAATCGTCTCCGTCGTCGCAGGGGTGGCTCGGGGTGGCCGTAAACACACAACCATCCGCGCCGCCGCATGAGTCGACCGTGCATGAATTGCCATCGTCACACGCTACAGTGTCGGTTTGTCCGTCGCAGTTGTTGTCCAGGCTGTCGCACACGTCGTCGGTGGGCTCCCAGGCATCGCACGTGGTGAGCCCCTCGGCGCTACAGGAGCGTTGCCCCAGACAGGTGCCGTGCTCATTGGTCGTGCTGCATTGGGTGGCATCGCCCAGCGCAATGGACGCCTGGGAGCAGGAACAGAGTCCGCTTCCGTTTTTGCATTGGCCGGCATCACAGAAGAATCCAGCCGTACAGTCTTCCGACGCCGCGCAGTCGGCACCACAAAAAGACCCGTCGTTGCCGTAGGCCACGCAGTCGCCACCGAGTCCATTCTCTCCCCGACATTCCGCATCGTCGGTGCAGGGCCGGCAGAGCATCGGGGCCAACGACTGGCATTGCCCCTCGTTGTCGTCGCATACCGTGCCTTTGGGGCATTCCTTTGCACAGGGTGTGGCACAAACGCGCTCTCCCTCATGCCAGACGCACAAGCCTTGCTGACAGTCCGAGTCTTCCGTACACAGCCCCCCTGGACACCCATCCCCGAGACACTCCGGAGGTGTGGTATCCGAGATTGGAACCTCGGTTGTGCCATCCGGTGTGGCGGGCGGTGCCGGGTCGGTCGTGGCGCTGCAGCCTACGATCCCGAGGAGCACAACGCCGATCAACACCGGTTGCCAACGACTATTTTGACGACGACTCATCTTTTCAGGATACCGCGAGACGGAGCGATATGACAGCGGCATGGTTTGAGGTAACCGACGTTTCAGGTTTTGGTGGCGGATCCTACAAAACGAAAAATAGTTTGCCCAAGTGATCGCCCTGGGGGTTCGGACACCATAGATAAGACTGTGTAGGGATCGCCCCGACGCATAGACGAGAAAATTGGAGGAATAAAAATGACATCGGTTATGATGACTCTCATGAATCGACACTCTCTTCGAATGGTGTGTGTGCTCAGTCTCTTTATGGCGCAGGCCGTGGGCTGCGGTGCCAAGAAAGACGGTGCCAGTCTGGACACCATCAATGCTGATGCGATCCCTATGGACGTTCCGGACGACGTGCCGACGCCGGATGTGTCGCCACCGCCGGATGTGTCGCCACCGCCGGATGTGTCACCACCACCAGATGTGTTGCCGCCGCCGGATGGGTCACCGCCTGAGACGACCAACCCCACTTGCGATGAGACCACCGGCAACGCGCTCTACGAAAAGCGCATTGAGCCCTTGGTGAGCGGTGAGAAACCCTCCACGTGCAATCAGTGTCATCTGGCCGGCGTGGATTTGGCCATGTTTGCCCAAGACACGCCCTGTCAATCCATGGCGTGCCTGATCAAGCTCGATCTGGTGGATCTTAGCGATCCCACTCAGAGCGAAATCCTGAAGCAAATACTGCTCGCGGTGCCGGAGAGTGAATTGATCACCGAACAGGTCATTCAAGAAGAATACGACGGCTTTCTGGAATGGATTGAATACAGTGTTCAGTGCCAAGACTCGCTCTGTGGCGAGATCAACGACCCATGCAACAGCGGTACGGGTGCTCCGACGGCCGGAAGCGGCGTCCCCTATCCCTTGGGATCGTGCGAAGAGGCGGCCATTGGCGCTGTCTTTGAAGAGAAGGTGTATTCCTGGAAGGGCCGCTGTCAGAGCTGCCACTCCAGTCTGAATGAGCTGCCGGGCCAATGCGAACCGGCTTGTTCGCCGGACAAGATCTGCAAGGCAGGCAAGGAAGGCCCGACCTGCGTGTTCAAGGCGCCCTACTGGGTGGATGTAAACTACATCGACGGCGACGCTGAATCCATCTCCGAAGCGTCCCTGCGGTCCTTGTACAATCTGCTCGGCCTGGGGGCTATCGACACCGACTCACCCGAGGACAGCCTGATGATCACCAAGCCCTTGCACGAAGACTACGGCGGTGTGTGGCACGGCGGCGGGCCCAAGTTCAAAGACACGAGCGATGAGACCTACCTAGACTACGTGGTGTTTGTGGATCTGTATGCCGTGTGCTTCAACGGGGAGTCGTCCGTCGTCGATCCGCCGGATCCGCCGGAGTCGCAAGATCCGGTGGTAACTATCCAGGCCCCGGAAGACGGCGCAACGTTGACCTCTCCCCCCTACATTGTCTTCAAAGGCTGGGCCATGGATCCGCAGGATGGGGAAATTAGCTCCAAGGCGGGGCTGGTGTGGAAGAGCAACCTAATGGACAAGGCGTTGGGCACCGGTTGGAAGGTCAACGCGGTCTTGCCTGCAGGGGATCACACCATCACGCTCAAAGCCACCGATTCGGATGGGAACGTGGGCTCCGCGTCCATCGCCATCTCCGTCTCCGCCCCGTAGCGTTCTTCCGCCAACCATTCCCTTCTTTTCGACGCGTGTGCGTCCAGACTCGTGGGGTCTGGGGCGCACGTTTGAGAAACATCCCACATTCGTTGCCCATTTTCGCCGCCCACGGTTCCAAGAGGGTGAAGCAAAGAGAGTGTACTACCGCAATGGACGTGGCGTACGAGTGCGAAGGAGAACGTACGATGAGACCCCATTCGACGAATGAATCCCATAGACCCCGAACGGCAACGGCTCACTTGATCCCCGCGACGGTGGCACTCGTGGTGTTGTACGTTGTTGTGCTTGTTGCCGCCGAATGTTTTGCCGTCGTTCCCACACCTTTTTGATGGGATCCCCTGCTGCAGAATGGTCACGCGCTAACCTGGACAACTTGAGGTGCGTGTCCGACTGGTCGATACTGTATGCTCCACGGTCCAGGAGGGAGCGTGCTGCAATGTGGGTTGCAGCCGGTGTTGCTGTGAAAAACGACCTCATCACAGAGCTTTTTGATCGCTACGGTCCCATGGTCTATCGTCGTGCGCTCAACTTACTCGGCAACACCGCCGACGCGGAGGAAGCGACGCAGGAGATCTTCATTCGGGCGTTCAAGGGCCTCGAAACCTTCGACGGTCGGAGCCAGCCGTCCACGTGGCTCTATAGCATCACGACCCACCATTGCCTCAACAAGATCCGGGACGCCAAGCGGCGCCGAGAGTTGTGGGACGAACGCGTGGTCCCGGAGGCCATGCGGCACAGCGAAGCTGCACCCGTGACCGAACGGATTCTAAGCCGATATTTGTTGGCCGAAGCCGAGCCCAGCCAGGCTTTGGCCGCACTCTGTGTGTTTGTGGAAGGAATGTCCCACGATGAAGCGGCCTCGGTTGTGGGCGTGTCGCGTCGAAGTATTGGAAATCTATTGGAGCGTTTTCAAGAGTGGGCCATCAAGCGCGTGGAGCGTCTGGCGGTAGAAAAACCGCCCTGATGCACAAGGTTTTTGCTCGGTCTGGCCGGGATAGGGTTCGTATAGAGTGAAGCGGAGGAAAACGAGGACAATCAGCGATGTCAAACAAACCCATCAAACCATTTGAATGCCACGGTGAAGGCTGCGCCTCGGACTTGACGCTCGACCAATATGTGTTGGGGGAGCTGACGACCATAGAGCGAGCGGTTGTGGACAAACAAGTGTCGGCCTGTGGTGGCTGCAACGAGCGTTTGGAAGAACGGACGGCGGGCTTCGCCGCCATGGAAGGCGTCAACCGAGACGGCATGCTCGCCGCAATTGGAGAGCAAGTTTCGCCTGATGAGATCCCGGATGATATTCGACAGGCGTTGGGCACACCCACTGTGTCCACGTCCTCGGTCATCGAAGGGGATACGGACTCACTGTGGCAGCGCGTCGTCGACTGGTTTAATGTGGCGCCATTGCCTCGTCTGGCAGGTGCGCTTGCCATTCCCGCGCTGGCGCTCTTCTTGGTCCTTCCGCTCGCGGTGGAGCCGGGCGATGAGAAAACGCCCCCGGCGGAGACGCCGGGCGTGCGCATCAAAGGCAGCGTCAATTTCCGGGTCCACCGCATCGAGAATGGGCGACGCACTTTGGTCATGAGCGGCGACACTTTCTCCCAGGGCGATTCGTTGGGCTTCGAGGTGACGCTGTCGGAGGACGGTCACATCCTCATCGTCGGTGTTGAGAGCGATGGAACACTCTACACATCCTACCCCACGGATACGGAGGGACGCGCCATGCCGATGCGCAAAGGCGCCGAGCAACACCTTCCCAAGGCGGTGGCGTTGGACGCCAGTCAAGGCACAGAGTGGCTCCATCTGGTGTTCTGTACCCAGCCCTTTGATCAACGCGCAGTGTCAGCCGATCCCCCCTCAGGGTCGCTTCGCATACCGGAAGGATGCAGTCAGAGCGGCTTTGAAATGGTAAAACAATAAACATGAAGACAAGGGTTCGGTCTCTACGGTGGTTGCGTTCACTGGCCGTGTTGGCTGTGTTGAGTGTGTCCGTGACGGTCCACGCGTTGCCCAACAGGACCCTTCTCGTTTCCATTGGGAACAACCAAGGTGCCGGCGATGAGGTGACGCTCCGTTACGCTGAGCGGGACGCCCGCGAGGTGGCCCGTGTGTTCCAAGAGTTGGGGGGGATCTCGGGGCAGGACACGCTCATGCTCCTGGGGGAAGACGCTTCTACGGTGCGTGGCGCGTTGCTCAAGATCAACGAGCGGATTCGGGCCGAAGGGGACAAAGAGATCGCGTTCATCGTCTACTACTCTGGGCACGCCGACGCCAAAGCACTGCATTTGGGGACGAGTGAGCTGCTCTTCAGTGAACTGGGGTCCATTGTCCGTGGATCGGCCGCCCTCATTCGGATCTTGGTCGTGGATTCCTGTCGATCGGGGGCC
>CAUZBV010000141.1:0-8074 GCA_963578115.1 Myxococcales bacterium | reverse complement strand
TCAGCGGCCCCGCGTTGCGTACCGATCCGTCGGCTCTCAATTTCTGTTCCACGCAAACGGAGTTGGCCCTCAATCTCGTCAATGGGGGCAAGGCGCCGGTCGAGGTGATCTCGGTTAAATTCGCCGCCGCCGAGACGTCTGGTGTGAATCTCATCTGGCCGGGTGGCACGCAACCGGGTGAGGGCACTCCCCCTCCCTATCCGATTGATGTCGGAGAGAGTGAGCAGCTCAAGATCACATTCGGAGCCATCAGCACGGGTCATGTGGCGACGGAACAAATTGTTGTTTCAAGCACCGACGCCGCCACTCCGGAGAAATCCGTTCGAATACTCAAGGGCAAGGGATTGGTTCTCGAAGATCAGTTTACAGGGATCGCCGATGTGGGTCCGCCAACGTCTGCCACTGTGGCCGCATTCGACGAATTGGGGAATATCGGTAGCGCCATCGCGGAGCTTTGCACCGGTGGTTTTGTCATGACGACAGTGTCTCCGCACGAACTCGTGTTTGTGTATCCACTACAACTCAGCGGCGCCCTCGCTTTGGATGCGTGGGGGAAATCGGCTGGAGCGCTCGATTTGGGCGATTTGATCCTGGAAATGGGGCTGGATCCAACCCAGGGCAGTGATCTCGGGAGCATTTTGACGAGCCTCGACGATGGAACGATCATCATCGGTAGCCCCGCGATGGCTACCTACATCTTCCTCCAGGCCGACGGCAGCATTGACCGCAGCCGGCTTGTTAATGGCGTGCTTCGCTTGGATGATCTGTTGGAAGACGTGGCCATTGGTGGTGCCATCGCCCCCAACGGCGATGGATATGTTGTTGCGGACAGACGAGGGAAACGACTGGTTGGTGTGAACGCCGATGGTTCGCTGGATACGCTCTTTGGCCAACAAGGCGTTGTTACGATGAGTGACTTGGCGCTGGAAGATGATGTGGGTCTCACATTTGGTGAGTCGATGGTGGTTTTGAATAGCGGCAGCATTGCGGTGACCGATGGGACAAGCGACACAATTATTGTCATCAAGCCCGACGGCAGTCTCGATGTTGATTTCGGAACCAACGGTGTGTTGTCGTTGACCAACGCCGATCTCAATGGTGCGCCTCTGGTTACGACCGGTGCCGGCTTGGCCAAGCACGGCAGCGGGTTTGCTATTACCGATCAAGCCACAGGCCGAATGGCTTTCTTGTACGACACGGGAGACACGAACATTTCGATCGCAGCACAGGGCATTGCCCAGGTTACAGGAGTGACAGGTCTGTATGCGCAAGCAGGCGGTATGTCGGGCTCCATGGTGGGTGTCAGACATGCCGCAACGTCGGCCAACCAGGGCACATTGGTGGTCATCGACGATGTCAACAACGACCTACTCTTTGTCACCGCATCGGATGGTTCCGGGGTATCTCAGAATCTGGCGGAACTCTCTATCGACTGCCCCTTGGTGATTGATGATGTGGATCCCAATTCGACAAAGACGTTGCAAGGCATCACTTTGAGTAATTCGGGCGACACATTCCTCAAGATTGGTTCGGATGTGAACGATGCTGTGAGTGTTTCCTCCGGTAATGTGGTCTGTACGGGAGAGGGATTTACCTGTGCAGCCGGTACGACGTTGGGATCGGGCGATGGCACTGCGATTTCTCTCGCTTGGTCGCCCAAGGGTCAACCGGGATGCTACGACGAGAAAGTACAATTGTTCCACGATGGCGTGAACGGTCCGGTGACTACCTGTCCGTTATTGCTTAGGACGAAGGCGCACTTTGAGTCCATTCCGGCTGCACCAGCGTACAATTTCCCTCCGCAAGCGGTTGGCGCCAGTTACACGCGCGAATTCATCATCCGAAATACCGGCTGCGCCAAATTGCCCTTGGATGACCTGTTCCTCTCCAGTACCACAGAGTTTGACTTGGAGAAGGGAGT
Organism: Myxococcales bacterium; assembly: GCA_963578115.1. Taxonomy (GTDB): domain Bacteria; phylum Myxococcota_A; class UBA9042; genus CAUZBV01. Next base: position 6,153 of record CAUZBV010000141.1, on the reverse strand, counting down.
GGGATCGGATGAGGAGCTCCCAACGTTGCAACCCGGGGAAACGCACAAGTTTTGGGTGACCTGTCGACCTACAAAACAAGGATCCCACAACACCGTGCTCCAATTCAGTCTCAAGCAACTGGATCCACCGGATGCCGTGAACCTGACTTGTGTGTCCGGCCCCTTACTGGAAGCGGTGCCAACCAAGTTATCTTGGGGTGCTGTCGACGTGGGCGGCGCGCAGCTCAAAGAGCTCACCCTGCAAAGTAGCGGCGGTGAGCCTGTGTCCATCGATCTGGAAGCCATCACGATAGAGGGCCCTGGTGCCAGTGGATTCGAGTTGGCAACGGAGACTCTCAAGTCGGTGTTGGCCGCAGGCGAATCGGTGTCCACCACGGTTGTGTTCATTCCCAAAGAGATCGGTGAGTTCAAGGCCACACTGACCATCGCGAGCAACAGCTATGAACCAGTGGTTGTTGAGTTGAGTGGTCTGACATCCCCTGACGTCCTGTTCGACCCCGATCCTGTTGACTTTGGGTACACCGCTGCGGGAACAGAGAACATCCAGACCGTGACCATCAACAATATTGGTGCAGGATATTTGAGCCTCGATCCGGACCCATCCAGCCTGGAAGGGACGCCCTTCTCCTGCATTCAGTGTCAGGAATTGGGAGTCACACCCGGCTCGCCGGTGACCCTGAAGTTCGCATGCAATCCGGACGGTCCTGGGGAATACACGGCGACCATGCGCTTTGACAGCAATGCGCAGAGCGCTGAAGAGGGCCAACAGTTCTTGGCGTTGAGCTGTCGGTCGGGTGCTGCCATCGATGTGACTCCCGATACGCTCAACTGGGGAACTGTGATCTCGAATACAGAATCCACCACACGTTTCGTGACCGTACGCAACGAGGGTAGCGACGAGCTCAATGTAACGCTGTCATCGATTGACGATCCCGCGGGCAACGATGAGTTGACGTTTGAGTCGCCAACGACCTTCACTGTGGACGCAGAAGGGGGAGAGAAGCAGATCATTGTACGCTTGACGCCCCTGGATCATCCCCACACGATTAATGCGGTTTTCCAGATCAACTCCGATGCGCTGAATGCCCCCGAGGGAGGGATTCCGATTGCCATGACGGCCGTTGTGGATGTGCCAGCGTCGGCCGAATCCGAGGATTTGGGAGTTGTGGACCAGGCCGAGGGTACACTCGTGCCCGACACCGATGCCGGCAGCGGCGATTTGGGCCCGGGACCCGATCCTACCCCACCGGGTGGATGTGGCTGCCGCACAACGGGACCTGTGGGCAACGATGTCCCGGTGGGCGGAGCCCTGATTGTCCTGTTGTTTGCCTGGGTTGCGAGCCGTCTGAGACGACGTTGGGTGATCATGCCTAGAGGCTGAGCGTCTCCGGCAGTTGGGCGGCGTGGTTATTATCGAAAGTTACGAATAACGACTTCGGAGACTGTCCCTCGACGGGTGCCGTCGCGATTGATAGCCCGCGGGGCCTGCACGATTTGGATGTCGAACCCTGTGTACAGTTCGTGAACAAGAGGGGTGTCCGAATTGGAAACCATGACCAGGCAGCCGCGGCGGTCGAGCATCCGAACAATCTCGTTCAACCGACCTTGGTGGGACTCGTTGAATGGCTCAGCGGTGTATTGTGTAAATCGAGCCGTACGGGTCACTGGTTGATAGGGCGGATCGAAATACAGGAAGTCACCTGTCGACGCCGATTCGAGGACCGTTTCAAAACCCCAGGACTGCAACTCCACTTGTTGCAGGGCGTGCAGCACATTGCGCAAATTATCCGCATTGCAGATGACCGGGTTGGTATAGCGACCAAAGGGTACGTTGAATTTTCCGCCGCGGTTGACTCGGTACAAGCCATTGAAGCACGTACGATTCAAATACAACATGCGCGCCGCTCGATCGATGGGGCTAAGCTTGCTGGAATCGAGTTTTCGTATTCGATAATAAAATTCTTTTTCGTACTGATAGTTCTGTAGGGTCGCGATCAATGGTTCCACATCGTCGCGGACTGTGCGCCAAAGGTGGATTAACTCATCGTTGAGGTCGCTCAACTGCGCCCGCTTCTGAATGCGTCCAATGTGCAACAAGAAGAAGAATACAGCGCCGCCCCCGACAAAGGGTTCGAAATAATTCTCAAAATGTGCCGGGAACATCGCGTCATACGTGCTCAACAGCCGTTGTTTTCCTCCGGCCCATTTAAGGAAGGGTTCGGCCCGTTGCTTGCGTGGAATACTTCGAAACCGATCGATCGCGGGTTCGGACACGCTGTAGTGAAGAAGTTGGGGATCTGTATTGGGACCAGAAGTTGCCATATATGGTGACTTAGCAATCCGATCCTTCCTTGTCTAGACTCTTTTTCAGTTGTCCACAGGATTCTTATTATGTGGGAAAGTCTTTTGATCTCAACTGGTTATTTTCTATGGTGCGCTAGCGCTAGCGCTAACGTTGGCGACCGGTTGGCCGTTGCCTGCGTTCGAACCAGGGGCGAAGGGTATTCATCCTGTCCTGTTGTTCGTCCGGAGCTCGCTGTGCACAAGTCGCCAACTCGTTGGATCCATTGGGCGCTCCCCACCGGATTTCGGGGCAGTCATTGGGATTGTACGCCATCTCCAGCGTCTTCCTGCGCGCTATGATATCCGCCACAGACAATGGCTGACTGCTGCCATCGGTGCGCCTGTATTCAAATCGATGCTTGGCGGCCTCAGCCATCAATTGTTCGGCCAGCCCCTGACGCACCTCTTCGGGCGTGCGCTCCTTGGGGATGACATATCGCTGGGGTGTTCGGGTGATCTGCTCAGGAAATCGGATCACGGTGTCGATTGCGATGAGCAATCTCATGTCTCTGGAGGGCGTGGAGAAGTCCTCCCAGGGCCCGGCTGTTTGAAAAATAGCGCGATCTTCGGGCATGGCAATCACGTTGCCAGGGTTCTTTTCCTTCCATGTCTCACATGTTTGTACCGATATGACACGCCGTCGGATCTGTTCGGCCAGGGCATCAAGTTCCGCTCGAAATGCGGTGATGGGCGGCAATGGTGTGGGCGTAATCAGCGCACTGAGGTGGTCGTAGAAAGCATCCGATCCAAGGGTCGTTTGCATCTCGCTGAAGTCGCCATAGCTACGGTGGGTCGCAATGCGTTTGTTGCGCAAGCCCAGTTGCCGATCTCGGTACTGGATGACCGGTCGAAACCGTTTGAAGCCAGCGCCCATTTCGCCGCTCTTGTCTGGAAACAAAAAGGAGCCACGCCAAAATCGGCGTCGGCCTACGGTGGCATCCGGCTGTGCATCGACGGCAAAGAGGATGCCTGACTGGTTGTCTTGGGGCGGGACAAATTGACTCACCACGAGCAAGTGCCCGTAGGGATCGGCGAAGATGGAGCCGGGCCGGATACTCGGCCGACTCAATGGAATCGGGTAAAAGTCCGTATTGTTGGCACCGTGGGCCGTACGACCGTTGGCCGATTGAACGCCCCATTTCAGGTGACGGTGAACAAAGCGATAGAACGCACTTACTGGATGTTCACGTTCAGTGAGGGTGTCGTTGCCCTTCAACTCCCCACAGCCGGCCACCTTCCGATTGCGGCCTTGTCCGCAGTGTCGGTACCCAAAGGGAAGGCCCAGCTTCCAGGAAAAATAGGCGCGTAAGAAATACGGGAAATCCGCACAATCGGGTTTGAGAGTCTGGGCACGTTTTCCGGGTGTGTCTTCGCCCATTCCCAAGTGATCATAGAGCAGATTGCGCTGAGGGTTTCGGACGACCTCATGCATGGCTGGCCACGTCGGTTCGCTCTGTACGGGCGCTGCAAACAGGCGCTCGACCCACAGGCTGAACAGGTTCTCTGTGTGCCGAGTCCAGCGTCGATACGCGGTCCACACGGAGTCTTCTTCCAGCGTTCGACGACGTCGGACAGACCATCGAATGGAATGCACCTTGATGCGTTTGCATCCCAGTATTACCCCCTTGTCCACCATGCCTACACGCCACTTTCCGGGGGTTGGGTTCGGCACTTCAGCGACATAGCCCCACGGGGGACCGCCAGTCTTTACGGTGTCTAGACGTTCCTCGCTGCCATCGGGGTGGCGGACTTGGATGTGGCCTTCGCCCCCGCCTTCGTCACGTGTGATCATGATTCGAAGGGGGGCTTTCTTGTGGGGGCGATGCGGGGACACATAGATGGCGACTTCTGGCGCGTTCTCACACCCAACGCCCGGAAGTGAAACGGTGGGTGTTGGCGGGGTAGTGACGACGGTGGAAACGACTATGGCCAGCGCAGTGATCATGGACCAAACACGGCCAGTCGATGCAATCGTTCAATAAATGCAGTGCGTTCTGTTCCATAGCCCAACTCGAGTGTCGTCACCGCCACACGATCCACACGCACAATGTCATGCCCGTGCGCTTTGCACGGCACCAGATATTCAGACAGCGATGAAATAGCAAAGACGTCGTCGTCGGTTTCTCCCACGTAGAGCATGATGTGCCCCGGCATGTAGAGAAGGACAAGACCTCGCTCAGTGGCTTTTCGAATCGCCAGTTGTTTCTCGGCGGGCGTCAATCCGGTCAATTCGACCGTGTAGTGACCCGCCGTGGATTGCGCTGCCGAATGGCGACCGAACTGCAAGCCGAAGGCACCAAAAAGGTCTAGCAGGAAGCGTGAGCAGTCCCGCCCTCCTTGCCTTCCCCCCCATCCGTAGGGTGCGTCTTGCATGGCCATGGCGAGTGTGAAGACATTGCGCCGAGTCAGGGGCAGCGGACCCTGTCGTAGGGAGGCGGTGGGAGGGACAACGAAGGCCTTTATGCCGTCGGCGGTGGGTGCAAGAATGCGAAATCCTTCCGTGGCGTCGACGGACAACAATGGAACGTGAGTCCCCCACCGCAATGTGTTCGTGTCGTCGATAGTGAGCCGATCCGACATCACGACCGCGCGTGGAGAGTGGTTCTTGTAGTGTAGAGCCTCTTTCAGTGAGACCGATGGTGTGAGCGTTTTGGTTCGAACCCAACCGACGGAATGGCCCACATGCACATAACTCCATCCATCCGATGTGATCCGAAGCATCCGCGCCATCTCACCCGGATGGAGCCCCGAGCAATGATTTCGATTGAAGTCTTTGTCGATGGGCAGGGTGTAGAGTCCGTCTCTGGACGGAATGCAATACAGCGTGGTTTCCTGGTGGATGAGACGGATCTCGTTGGATACCGTCGCTTCGGAGGCGCGGGCGATGGCGTGGGTCAGCATGTCGGTGGGTGACGCCACATACTTGCCGGTCTCAAGCCGTTTTCGGAGCCATTCAAATCGCTCGAGAATCTCCGATTTATGGCGCTCTTCGTTGACAAAGCCGGCTCGTGTCACATCTTGGAATGCGGCTGCATTCGCTTGATTTCTCGTGTTGAGGCCGTCGATAGAACGGGGCGTCATCAACACCCGATCGAGCTCGTTGCTTGCCAGTCTTTCCAACCAATAGGCGCTGGCTCGGTGGGAGGGATTCACGCCAGGAATCGTGGCCCCGTGGGGGGCTTTGCACACAGGGGATTTTGGGGGAAGAACTCGGCTGTGAGTGCAGCCGCTCAGCATGGCCCACGTGATGATCGCCATCCCCGCAAGACTCTTCATGACGCCTCCTGGGCGAACGCGTCATACCCTCTCATTAACGAATCGAAGAGCAAGTTCGCCAGAACGCGGTATCCGCGAGAAGTGAAGTGAACGTAATCTTGCCATGCGAGTTGGGGTTCGGCGTGAGCCCATTGAATGATCGACAGGGGACCACCCGTTGCGGCCACACTATCCCAGAAGGCACAATTGTGCGCTACAGACACTTCCTTTTGTACAGAAATGATGTCATCTGTCCTCGTTCGATGCTGAAACCACGGCATGTTGTCCTCGCGATTCTCGCGGTGGACGAGTGGGTGGTCCGTTGGCCCAACGAGCAAACAACTGGCTTGAGGCGCGGCCTTTCGGACTTTGGCTAGGACTCGGTCGAGTTGCGAACGGTAAATCCGCAGCGGCTCGTTTGTATCCATGGCCTCGTTGGTTCCGTAGGCTAGAATGATCAGGTCTGGGTCCCGGCGTTTGACCAGTTCAATCCATCGCTTGGAGTCCCATTTGAGCAGGCTCCGAGCACGCGATCCGTTGATGCCTGCGGTATCG
>CAUZBV010000140.1:0-8107 GCA_963578115.1 Myxococcales bacterium | reverse complement strand
ATCGGACTTCACAGTGGACGGTCGCGCGGTGAGTTTCCATCGGTGGGTTCAAGCCCAGCTGAGTCGAGTGACCCCCATTAGCCACATCTGGCGTTCCGTGAAAACCTGGGTCCGACAGTCCAGTTAACCACAACATCATCCGTTCGTCAGCGGTGGTGCTCCGCTTGTATCTGCTGTGGAATCCCTGCAAAATAGGATGGGCAACGCCCACAGTTCACCGCTGATGAGGAGAAGCACATGTCCCCCAGTCTTCGGTTTCCTTGTCCCCTGTTCGGACTCGGTCTGGTATTGATGAGTCTCGCTTGTGGTGGAGGAAATGGTGGCAACGGCATTAAGCCAGGCACCTGTCCTCCCGCAGTCTCGATCCTCGTTTGTCCAAATCAGGGTTCTATCGGCCAAGGGTCTGCGGGAAATTCGTGCGTGGACAGCGGCGACTGCCAATGCGGATTGGAGTGCGGCCCAACCGGGGAATGTGCCCCGTATCAGGGGGCCTACACGTGTTGTCAGTGTGGCAACGAGCCACCCCCTCCCGGGCCCGACACCATCACGCCACCGCCCCCGGCGGGTTGTGCCATCGAGATCAGTCAGCCGCCGGTGCACGCCGGTATCGTGTATGTCGGCGGGTTCATCTCCACGAAGGTCGGTATGTACCGCATCGATGGGGCTGCGCCTGAACGTTTGCAAGACTTTGACGTGGGTGGATTGGTTCATGAATTGATTCTCGACGCCCACAACGATCTGCTCTTTGTCCTGCAGGACGTGTCGAGCACCGTGGGCATCTATCAGCTGCATCGCCCGACGGACGCCGCGGCGCCGGTCGTCCAGCCCTCGTACATTGGCGGCATGCCAGTGGGGACGGACATGCCCAAGTTCGGCGTGGTGGACCCCCTGCGGAAACGGGTGTTCATCGCGGCGGAAGAGAAGAGCGCTGGCCTCCTGCTGAATACGAACATCTATGTGTTTGATGTGAGCAATCCCTCGACCCCCATTCTCTTGGGTGGTGGGCCGCAACCTGTTCCAGTGACGGTCAACATGGCGATGGATCCGCTCGCTGGCGTGCTCTTTCTTACGGGCATTTCGGACAAGAATCTCTATCTCTACGACGCCACAAAGGTCCCCATGCCGATGATGGCCGGCCAGCCCCTCGCGCTCGAACTACACTTTCCGCCCGCGTTTCCGACCACCGCGTTTGCTGCGCGCAGCATGCGGGTGGATCCGTGGCGCGGCCGACTCTATGGGGCCCGATCCCATGGACCCATGAGTGAGCTGATGGCCTTCAGCTATCCGCCGTCCATTCTCCAAGGCGACGGCGCATGCCCTCGTGTCACCCACAATGATCTCACGATTGTTCCGGATCATTTTGACACGTCCATTCCGACGGCGAATCGCCCCAACTTGTTGGACGCGTTTGTGGGTTTGCCCGACCTAGGAACCGGCGATGTATTCCTCCTCGCCAATGCGTGGTTCAACGACACCGTGGGTTCGACCTCATTGGTGGTCCCCATGAACATGGCGTTGCAAGCGGGTGTGGGATGCGGAGGGTATGAGGGCTTTGGCTGTTGGATCCAATCCCACTATCAGGGGGCACCGGGGTCCACCAAACTTACGGACGGCGCGGCGTGCCTGGATTATACCCGTCGCGTCTTCGTCGGGACGGCGCTCGATCTCTTTAGTGGCGATGGGCCTGGTACCATTCACTTCATACGGTATCAAACGGACTTGACCATGTCGGAGTGGTTGCCTGCGGACGGGACGACGTACGGCACCCCCCCCATTCCGATCGCGGCGGTGTGTCACTAAGGAAGATGGAGTCGACGGGGTCGCAATCCAACCTGCACGCACGTATGATGGGGCTCAACGGAGGAAGATGGTGCGAAGACGAAGCAGAATGAGAAGCCAGTTTGTAGGCCTATTTGTGGTCTTTGCTCTGTCCTGTGGAGGCAACGGTACCGACGACGTCGGAGGTCCAGACTCTGCGGGGGAAACGACCGACATCAGCCAAGACATCCCCCCCGATGTTCCACCGGACGTGCCGCCGCCCGAGGACACCGTTCCCGACGTGCCGCCGCCCGAGGACACCGTTCCCGACGTGCCGCCGCCCGAGGACACCGTTCCCGACGTGCCGCCGCCCGAGGACACCGTTCCCGACGTGCCGCTGCCCGAGGACACCGTTCCCGACGTGCCGCCGCCCGAGGACACCGTTCCCGACGTGCCGCCGCCCGAAGACACGGCTCCCGACGTACCGCCGGCCGACGATATACCACCACCCGAGGATATGGGCTCCGATGGCGGAGCGTCTTGTGGGTTTCACAGCGAGTGTTTTGATACCGATTTTTGCACCAAAGACCGATGCACGGAGGGCGAGTGTCTCTCTCAACTCGCGAGTTGCGATGATGACCACCCCTGCACAATCGATACGTGCGATCCCGGTCTGGGTTGTGTGCATGCTTTACAAAGCGGGCCGCAATGTGAAACGAGCGCGGTTCTTTTTGAGGCCACTTTTGATGATGGAACCACCAGTGGGTTGACTGTGGAAGACTTGGCGCTCACTGCGGGCGAGAACGAATCCGCTGTGGTGTGGACGCCGGATCTCAAATCACACAGTGGTGCGGGAGCATTGTATTTCGGTATTCCCGGCACCTACAATTTTGATTCGGGAAAAACCGTCGCTTCCACCGCACGCACCGACACCATCGATCTGCCTTCTGATGCGTGGGCTCGGCTCTCGTTGTGGGTGTATGTGGATGTGGAACCCGAGCCGGATTGGGATGTGCTGACCGTGTTTGTGGAGGCCGATGGGGGGACCACACCCGTGTGGACGAAGACCCAGGTCAACACCACCATGCAGTCCTGGCAATTCATTGCCGTGGACCTGTCTGCATTTATGGGTAAATCCGTTCAGGTGGGTGTGACCTTCGATAGCGTTGAACACACTTTCAATGATAGCTTGGGCGTCGTGATCGACACCCTGCGTGTGGAGCGAATGAGCGCGCCGAAGACCTGCGTAGAGGACGCCGATTGCGATGACGGATTGTCCTGCAGCACCGAGTCGTGTGAAAGCGGCGCGTGTGTGTACATCACGGGGATTTGTTGCCAGAGCGTCTCGGACTGTGGGGACTTTGACGTATGCACCGTCGACCTGTGCGGTGAGGGCAATCAGTGCCTGTACGTACCCGTCGCCAACGCCGACTGTTGCAACAACGATGCGGACTGCGAAGACAACAACACGTGCACAACGCATGCGTGTGCGGACGATCTGTGCGTCTACCAAACGAGCACGGAGGCGGGCTGCTGTACCAGCGACGCCACGTGTGACGACAACGACACGTGCACCACCGACTCGTGCAAGAACTCGAATTGTTTGAACATCAACACGTGCTGTCAGTCGGACGCGGCGTGCGACGACGGAGACGATGTGTGTACGACGGACACTTGCGTGAACGGGAAGTGCAAGTTTGCACTGGCCACTTCGCCAAACTGTTGTATGCCCGTGCTCTATGCCAATAACTTCGACGACACCGGCATTGAGGACTGGACGCTCACGTCCAACAGCACCACCTGCGTTTGGGACTTGGTCTACGACGGAGAAAACCAGAGTCCACCGGCATCGCTCCAGTTCGCCAACCCCTCGACCAAGAAAGTGGATTGCGCGACGGCCACCGGGACCGCTCGCACACCGCCCATAGACTTGCCCGACACCACCGGGATCAAGCTGGGTTTGAGCGCCTTGCTTCCCGCTGGAGACATCTTTGGGGGTGTATTGGGCGCGGTTCGAGTGGTTCCAGAGAACGGGCCGCTGAAGACACTCTTGACGGGGGCTACGCTGAGCGCAGGGAATTGGAATTACAGTTTTGTGAGCTTGGATGCGTACAAGGGCCAAACAATTCAGATCGAGTTCTATAGTGCCAGCCCGCCGCCGAGTCCCTTCAGCAGCGCGCCCAGCGAGGGCATGTACGTGGACAATCTGGAGATCACACGACCCTGCGGCGAATAATCGGCGCTACATGGCACCGAGGGCCGTGCACACCCACTCAATTCGGCAGGGATACGTTTCCTGTGGACCGATCATACCCGTGACCACATACCCCGGTGCGCAAGGCTGATTCTGAGTTGAGCCGCCGTTGCCGCCCGCCTTGGGTGCCAACTCCGTGTACGTGCCCGCGCTGTTGGCCACTGCGCTGACCGGATGACACATTCCTTGCACCGAATCGATCTTGTCGCCCACTTTGGTGATGCTGCCCACCATAACCATGCCGTTGGGACAGGCCTTAGCACCGAACTCGTTCCCCGACGAGCTGGTTCCGAGTTGTGCGGTCACTGTGAGGTTTCCGAGGCTTCCATCGGGCTCGAGTGTTCGACAGTGTAGGTGGACATGGTCCATCCACGCACCACTCTGTCCCTCGTAGCCCACGGCCACCGCGCCGATAGGGCATGAGATGGTCTCACCGAGGCCCGGGCAGTTTCCGGCTTTGATCGAGCTCATGGTGTCGATGGGATCCAGAGTGTAGGCCGCCCCGCAGCCGGCGATCTCCAAGTTCTCACAGCCTCCGTTTACGATGCACGAGTCGGCGGTACACTCGTTTTGGTCATCGCAGAGTTGGTCATTGGCCGTGTGCGTCACTTCCCCTGCCACGCAGGCGTCTATGGTGCAAGGGATGCCATCATCCGTAGGCAAGGGTTCGCCCGCGACACAAACCCCCTGGGCACAGGCATCGCCGGTGGTGCAGGCGGCTGGAACGGCGGCACAAGCCGCCCCCTCTGTGGTCTCGTCTCCCACGTAAACGCAAGCGCATTGGCCGTCGGTGCACGTGGCCGTGCCCACCGTGCATGGGTTCTCATCGTCGCAGTTCATGGTGGTTCCGCCCATACAGAGCATGCCCGAGGGCGGACAACTCGCCAGATTGTCGGGACAGAGTGTACATACGGCATCGGTTGCGCAGCAGTCTTCCGGCGTGCAGGAGGTGCCTGCAGCCAAGGCCGCACAGGTTTGGACGCCGTTCTCGTCGCAGTTACAAAAGGTGCAGGGATCGGTCGGATCCACACCCGCCACGCAGGGCGCCGTGTCTTCCGGCGGTGCTGTGTCTTCGGGCGTGGCCGTGTCTTCGGGCGTGGTCGTGTCTTCGGGCGTACCTGTGTCTTCGGGCGGTGCCGTGTCTTCGGGTGGAGCCGTGTCTTCGGGCGGTGCCGTGTCTTCGGGTGTGGCCGTGTCTTCGGGGGATGTTCCATCCGCCGGTGGAGCAGTGGTCTCACTGCCTTGGGCGTCCGTCGCGGAGCTTTCCCCACCACTGTCCCCACAACCCAGGGTCATCCAGGCCATGCACAGCACAACCATCACGATTCCAAAACGACTGGAACTCATCATCTCTCGTCTCCCATATGCCCTTGTTGGCCGAAGCCCTCTCATCCGAATGAAAGTCAGTCTATCGCAGCGAGCCGGCTGATTCCATTTTTCCGGCGACATCCACCGGTATTCGGCCAGGGGGTCGACATTCGGCGTCGAGTCGGCGACCATACATCCGGACCGACCGTCAGGAGGGAGTGTGCACCGCATTTGGGTCAACGGCGTGGAGGATGGAGGCGTACCCGGAGACGATCCGGGTTTGCTCTTGGGCCTGACCGTCTTTGAGACCGTACGCACCTATGGTGGGGTCCCCTTTCGTCTCCAGCAGCATGTGGACCGTCTGGTCGAGTCCGGCCGGCAAATGGGCATCGCCCTTCCCACCAACGGCGAGATCACGTCCGAGATCCAGTCCTACATCGGTCACGCACAAGGCGAAGACGTGCGCGTCCGCTACACGGTGACCGACGGTGGTCAGCGTATCGTCGATTGCCACACCGTCGATTCCAGTGGCGTGGGTGCCCCCATCCGGTTGGGCCGGCTCGATTGGGATCCGCCTGAGTGGTTGCCGGGTGTGGTCAAGCACGGCAGTCGAGCCAGCTGGATCGTCGCCGCGCGTCAGCAAGAGGTGGACGAAGTGCTCCTGGTCGACCGTCATGGGTTCATGTTGGAGGCCAACCGATCCAACGTCTTTGCGGTGGTGGATGGTGTGGTCTGGACGCCGCCTTTGGACGACCGGTTTTTGGCGGGCGTGACCCGCGGCGCGCTCTTGGACGCCGCCCATGGTGCCTCTCTCCCCATTGAAGAGCGTTCCTTGCCCTTCGAGGGCGACTACGACGAGTTCTATGTGTCGTCGTCGCTCAAGGAGCTGGCGCCGGTGGTGTGGTGTTGCGGGCGAGAAGGCCCGGGCGCCGGTCCGGTGGGCCGGCGGCTCCACGACGCGTTCCGTGCTCTGGTGGCGTCCGAAGTAGGGCACTCGCGCGGGTGACCCGCGCGCGCGGAGGTGCTACTATGCGCCCATGACGTCGCCCAGTCCGTCGAACGAGCAGAAAACGTGCCTAACGTGTGGGGCCATGTACGGGGTGGACGCCCGCTTTTGCCCCACCGACGGTAGCGCGCTGACCACCCCAAACGTGGACGACGATCCCCTCATCGGACAAAAGCTCGACGGCCGGTACTTGGTCCTTCGAAAGATCGCGGTGGGTGGGATGGGCGCCGTGTACGAAGGAGTGCAGCTCTCCATCGATCGGCCGGTGGCCATCAAGATCATTCGCGACATTGTGGCCGATTCTCCCCGAGAGCGGCAGCGTTTTTGGCTCGAGGCCCGGGCCGTAAGCCGCCTGGAACACGACAATGTGGTCCGCGTGTACGACTACGGAACCGACCAGGAAAAGAACCCCTTTTTGGTCATGGAGCTCTTGCGTGGCGAATCGCTGGCTGACCGACTTGTGGCCAAAGGCTTGCCCATGGATCCGTCCCAGGCCGCGGCCATCGTGTACGACGCCTGCAAAGGACTGGGCGCGGCCCACGAGGCCGGACTCATTCATCGAGACATCAAACCCAGCAACTTGTGGATCGCAGAGAGCGCTCGCCCCAACGATCCGGTGACGGTGAAAGTGCTGGACTTCGGGTTGGTGAAAAGCGGTGAAGTCTCGATTTATGAGCTCACCACCGGCGGCGAAACCGTGGGCACTCCCAGCTACATGTCGCCCGAGCAAGTGGAAGGGCGGTCCAACATCACAGGCAGCGCGGATCTCTACGCCTTGAGCGTGGTCTTTTTCGAGCTGGTGGTCGGTCATGCCCCCTATGCAGCCTCCACGGTCACCGACACCTTAATGGCCCACCTGACCAAACCCATTCCACGACCGGACAGCGCCATCAATGGATCCGCTCTCTCTCCCGCCATTCAAGAAATTTGGATGCGGGGGTTGGCCAAGAAAGCTTCTGAGCGATTCCTAGACGCGGCGGAGATGATGGCGGCCTTGCGCCCCCTCGTGGAAGCGGACGGCACCGTGAGCGATCCCAGCATCTCCATGGCCGACACCGCGGCGGTGATGGAGACCATGCACGCCGAGACCGAAAGCCATCTGCAGGTACCCTCCCCGGATCGTTCCCAAATTTCGTCTCGATCGCTGTTGTCTCGTGAGAAAAAACTGGTGACCGTTGTGACGGTCCGGGCGGCAGACCATCCGGGAAAAGCGCGGGCTGATCTGGAAGAACGCCTCGAGGCGTTGGATCCGCTCATCGCCCAATGGTCCGAAGACGTGGCCCTCGCCGGTGGCGTGGTGACGCCCGTAGAAGGCCAGGGGATCCGCGCGGTATTTGGCTTGCCCACGGCCGGGGAAGCCGACAACTGCACGGCGCTTCGGGTGGCGTTTGGCTTGAGCAAGTACGGCGAATCCATCGCCGACGCCTTCGCCGTGCAAGTGGGGATCCACACCTGCTCGGTCCTGGTGCAAGGATCCGACGACACGGTGGGCGGCTACCGCATTGTGGGTGAGGCCTATGACATCGCCGAAGCGGCCGCCGCCGCCGGCGCACCCGACGGGGGGTCGCCGGTCCTCACCGGGCCGGCTTATCGCGGTTTGCAGCGCTTTCTGCGAGAGTCATTGCAACCCGTGGGGGAGCTGCAGGGCGATCCCTTTTATGGGACCACCGACAAGGAGATCCTGGCCAGCCGAGAGATCTCCTTGGACATCAGTCGGCCCAAACCCTTTGTGGGCCGGGCCGACGAGCTGGAGAGCTTGGAAGGGTGGGTGGAGCACACCC
>CAUZBV010000139.1:0-8119 GCA_963578115.1 Myxococcales bacterium | reverse complement strand
GTTCGACCATGCGGCCAAAGAAATAGAGGAACACCATATTGGCCAGCAGATGCCACAGCCCGGCGTGGAGGAACATGCTCGTGCCGACGGTCAACGCGGCAAGGATCCCACCGTCGACGACCAGTCGACCCGGCACCAAGCCCAACGTGCCAAACACCTTCATCGGGTCCACGCCACTGAGCCACATCAAAGCGAGCACCGTGACGTTGATCACAATGAGCCTGTGGGTCACAGGGGCGATGTGTTTGAGCCCTGTCGATTGTGATGTCCAAATCATGCCGGTGTTGCCTCTTGGAAAGAGTAGGTCTCCCTTCCCAATGCGCAACCCTCAAAGCGCAATCTTTGTTCCGACCCGCGGGCTGACTGCAACTTTTCCGACCAAGATGCGGTACACTGGTTGAAATGCACGTCTTGTTTATTCAGAACAACGCGCTCGATGAGAGTCAGGCGTTGATCGATCTGGCGGCCTATTTGGAAGCCCATGGGCATCGGTGCTCGTTGTTGCTGGATCGTGAAGAGGCCGATCTGGCACACAGTACACGATCGGCCCAACCCCAACTGATTCTGATCGCATGTTCCATGCTCAACCATTGGTGGGCAAGAAATGCGGCCAAACGACTTCAGAACGCACTCGATGTACCCATTGTCATGGCGGGTACCGGACCCACGCTCTATCCGGATCTGCTCTCGGACACCCCATTGACCGCGATCATTCGAGGCGAAGCCGAGGCGCCCATGTTGGCGCTTATGGATGCCCTCGAAAGCGGTGAATGTGAGACGGACATCGCCGACATCCCCGGTCTCTATCAATGGCGAAGTGATTCGTGGCATGGCACCGCCACTGGCGTTCCCACCCCCATGACGTCCGTTCCGATCACCAACAAAGATCTGTACTACAATCGCTATCCATTTATGCGCCAATTCCCCTTCAAGCGCTTCTTGACGAGTCGCGGTTGTCACCATCGATGCACCTATTGCTACATCTCGTCGCTGAACCAATTGCTGCCCGACAAACGATCCCGAAAAGTCCGACGCAAAGATCCGCTCCAGGCGGTGGAAGAAGTAGCGCGGGAAGCGGCTGTGGGCCCATTGACTCACGTTCACTTCTCCGACGATCTATTTACAAACGATCCCCAATGGCTCGAGGAGTTCGCCCCATTGTACCGAGAGCGCGTGGGGATCCCGTTTACGTGCAACACCAGCGCCGAGTTGATCGATGAACGCGTAGCGCTCGCCCTGTCCGAAGCGGGTTGTCACGCCATTGGCTTCGCCGTGGAGACAGCCAATCCAGAGCTTCGACTCAATGTGCTTCGAAAAGGCGTGCGAACCGAGAACATGCACCACGCGGCCCAGAGTCTCCGACAGGTCGGGATCCGACTGGCCACCTTCAACATGATCGCCCTGCCTGGAGAAACACCGGAACAAGCGCTTGAAACCGCCCAACTCAATGCCGATCTGGGCACCGACTACATCCGTCTTAACTATGCGTTTCCCATGCCCGGCACCGGCATGACGGACTACGCCATTGAACATGGCTACCTGGCCCAGGATTGGGCCGAACGCTTCTGTAGCCCCGACTTTCGCTACAAACCAGGTCCACAGTTCAAGACACCGCACGTACAAGAATTCAAGAATCTGTTCTTGTTGTTCCGAATGGCATCCAAGAACCGCGTTCTCCTTGGCGTGGTTCGATCTCTCTTGTCATCGCCAACGCCAAGTTTTTTGCACCGAATGCTCTCTCTGCAAGGCGCCTGGAACGAAAAGAGAAACTTTCGCATTCCGGTGACCGCGGGTCTTCGTTTCTTTGCTCAGGTGGGCCGCCCAGAGATGCGTGCAACCAATTTTCCAGCGCTTGTGTGAGCACATAGAACCAGGATTCGCTTGACATCAAGGCGATGGGTTCGGATCCTAAGGGTATACGTAAGAAAGGAATTGTGAGGCCATGAAAACACTCTTGGTCAATCCATATACGGATACGGACCGCACAGCGGGCGCGTTCAAGAGCTTCTTGGAGGCCATGCCCCCCATCAGCATCGCGTATGTGGCGGCAGCGCTGGAGCAAGCGGGGATCCCTGTTGCGTGCTACGACGACTTCATTCATGGAGGCAGCCTCACGGAATTCGAAGCGTATGTTCGGCAGGAAAAACCAGACATCATCGGATTTTCTTCCGTGACGCCCACAGCACCGGGTGTCACCAAGCTCAGTCAATTTTGCCGCGAGCGCTTTCCCGAGATCACGCTGATCCAAGGGGGCGTTCACGCCACCGTGTTTTCCGAGCGGATCCTCACCTCGGGAGAAACCGATGTCATCATCTATAACGAAGGTGAAATCACCACGGTGAAATTGGTCGAAGCCCTCGCCAATGGCAAGGATCTGTCCACGGTCAAGGGCATCTCCTATTTGCAAGACGGCAAAGCGTTGAAGACCGAGCCGCAACCGGTGGTCGAAGACTTGGATACCATTCCTTTCCCCGCATGGCACCTCTTGGAATGGGAACGGTATCGACTCTTTAATTTCGCTCGAGTGGCGTCACCAGCCACGTTGGTGTTGGGCAGTCGCGGATGTCCTTATCGATGCAACTTCTGCAGCCTCACGGTCATGGGACACATACGACGCAAACGCTCCATTACCAACTTGGTGGATGAATGCGAGTACATGTGGGATCGCTACGGCTTCAAACAAATGGCGTACGTGGATCCGATCTTCCCGATCTCCAGAAAAGAAGCGGTCGCGTTCCGCGATGAAGTCTGCAAACGAGGCCTTCAAAAACACCAAGTGTGGACCACCGAAACCCGCGTGGATCTGATGTGTCGTGAGACGGTCGAAGCCATGTACGAGAGCGGCTGTCGCCGCGTGATGTTCGGCTTTGAAACCGGTGATCAAGAAACGCTCAATGCCATCCACAAGGACTTTGATCTACAGCAAGCCTACGAGGCGGTCCGCTTGTGCAAGAAGACCGGCATGGAGGTCATTGGTTTCTTCATCATTGGCTCACCCGGGGAGACGGAACGGTCCATCAACATGACCATCGATTTCTCCTGTGATCTCGGCATCGAGTTCGCCAAGTACACGTGCTACGTGCCCTATCCCGGAACAGAAGTGTATTATGATTTCCTCAAGGACGGAACGCTGAAAGAGCCCGAGCTCTACGACTTCGGACGCTATACGTCCTACCCAACACCGGACAACCCGGCCATTTACATCACGCCGGCACTGACCCAAGAGCGCTTGCAAGCGCTGCAAAAGAAAGCCTTCCGAAAGTTCTACTTGCGACCGAGCATGGTGTACCGTCATCTGTTCGAGATCCGTGCACTGAACGCAAATGATATGATCAACGGCATCCGACTCGTCTTGTCACCGGCAACAGGATAGACGCTATCGTGGGCGAGTCGGTCCCCCGGCGAGCCCTCGGAGATCATGCTCTTCATTTTATCCATCGTTCTGATCATCGCCCTGCTGGCCCTGGCGTGGGACTGCTGCCGAACCCACCTCCATCAGGTCCAGCGACCTCATTGGCTTGCGCTGGGCGCCATCGCGACCGTCGCGCTCGTCATCCGACTGATCTACCTCTCCCAAAGCTCGCTGGACCACCTCGAAGCCACCTACTTGTTTGAAGCCATCAAGCCCGGGGGTCTCTGGGAGGTCATCACCAGCCGCCAAGCCGCCGAGCAAATGCACCAACCGCTCTACACACTGCTGCTTCGTGGATGGGCGACCGTCGGCACTGACGAAGGATTTCTTCGCTTCCCTTCAACCATCTTCTCCGTCGCGTGCATCCCGCTGGCCTTTTGTCTGATTCGAAACGACGCATCGCGAAAAGCGAGCCTGTGGACTGCTGCGCTGACTGCGGCTTCCCCGCTGCTGATCTGGTACGGACGCGATTGCACACCCTACGCCCTGCTGGCCATGCTCTCGCTGGCGGCCATGGTGTCGGCACAACAGACCCTCGAGAGCCCCTCTCGTTGGGGCGCTGTGCGAACGGCGTTGTGTCTCGCCCTGGCATTTTACACGCATTTTCACGGCGGTTGGATCGCGATCACGGTCATCCTGTGGCTGGCCCTCCAAAAAGATCGGCGCCGGATCCTGTGGGAAACAACGGCAGTCACGGCGCTCTTCACACTGCCATGGGTCCCGGCGCTCTTCGACAAGCTCGCCACCAGCGTGGAGGGTCTGTCCGAAGACAGCATGCTGATGCGCTACTCTCATGAGCCCTTGGAAGCCACCAGCGAGGCGTTTCGGGTGTTGCTCGGGAGCCCGTCCCCTTTTTGGATCCTTGTTCTCGTTCTGGTCGCGGTCGGCATGATCGCCCTCATCCGACAAGAGTCCCGACTGGGCGCTTTGATCGCCATCGCGTTGGGGATCGGGCTGCTCGCAGAAGCGCACATCCTGTGGCAGCTCAATCGAAGCAAAGGCATCGTGTACGTGGACGTTCGCCACTACATTTATTTGGTTCCCTTGTTGGCAGCCGCGGTTGTTTCCGTGCCCGTTCGAGGGCCTGTGCCGTTTTTCCGACCGGCTGCAGTGGCCACGTTGGGTCTCCATCTCTGGATGGTTTGGCCCATGATCACCTCGCTGGAAAAGCCCGATGTGCGCTCCGCCGTGGCCTATGTCCAATCCCACGTCGCTCCCGATCAAGGGATCGGGTTCCTGCCGGCACCTTGGTATCAACCCATTGTTGAACATTATCTATTCGGCTCCTGCCCCAAGCTCATCCACGCCCGAAGTCACGAAGGATGGTGGCGCTTGGACACGTGCGAACCGTTGGAAAGACCCGAAGCGAACACCATCTTCGGCTTTCCACCCACGCCCGAACGATTGCATCAGTCGGCACAACGCCGTGAACTCACTCGGCTGTGGGTCATCGACATTCGCGATCACCGATTTGGGCTGGCGGTGCCCCCAACGGATCCCCAAGAACGCTTCTTGTGCTGGGACTGTCGAGAACAAGCGCGCTTGCAAGATCCCATTTTTTTTGGCAAATGGGTTGTGGTTGAAGTGTTTGACGCGCGTCGATTGCAAGAGTGCGCTTTGCCTCCGATTTCAAATGAGACAAATATCTCACGCTCGGTCACCAGCGCAGAGGCATGGCAACTCGAGTGTCGCAATCTGTAACGAAAACGCGTACACTATAGGTCACTGGACAGGAGAGTATATTGGACGTTCTGCTTCTTTCACCCCCGAGGCACTATTGGCCTTTTGTGTCGGCCGATGACAATTTTGTTGTGCCCCAAGCCTTGGTGTACCTCGCAGCACACGCACGTCAACACGGTATTGATGTGAAAGTCGTCGATTGCATGCCCATCAAAATGGGGTGGCGTTCCTTGGCCGATCACATCCGGGACACGAAACCAAAGATCGTCGCGTTGGGCGAAAACCATGCCCTCTACGCCCACGAAGCGTTCAAGCTCTTTCGCATGGTCAAAGAGATCTGTCCGGACACTGTAACCATCGCCGGTGGGGCCCACTTCACGCACATGTGGAAAACCGCGCTCGAAGATCCGTGTCTGGATTATGTGGTGATGGGCGAAGGCGAACTCAGCTTCACCAAGCTGTGCCAACGGATCTTGGGACACACAAAAACCTCGGCTCCGGATGTCAGTGACATACTCGGCATGGGGTATTGCCAGGACGAGACGCCCGTAAAGGCGGCTCCACAGCCTCTTATCCATGATCTCGACACATTGCCTATCCCGGCCTACGACTTGCTGCCCATGGAGCTATACGGCACGTCTGAGTACCTCTTTAGCCCCGGTGGAGCCACGGTTCAACACAGCCGAGGATGCACGCTGAGTTGCTCGTTTTGCGCCTGGTGGACCATGATGGCCAAACGAACGGATCAACCCGATGGATCGGTGAAACTCACGCCCCGATGGCGCACCTTTAGCGTGGAGCATCACTTGGAGGAAGTAGAGCTCTTGGTCAATCGCTACAACAAGGGATGCATGATGTACGTGGATGCTTCATGGAACATCAACCCCAAATGGAATCTGGAATTTAGCGAAGAGGTGATTCGCCGAAAGCTCGATTTCAAATGGTTTGCGTTCATGCGTGCCGACGCGATGCTCCGCGATCACAAGACCGGCACCTTATCCAAAATGGTCGAAGCCGGAATGAGTCACATCTGCATCGGTGTGGAGCGCGCCGAAGACAAGGATCTCAAGAATTTTAACAAGCACCGCTACAGCAACGAGTCGTCGAGAGAGGTCTTTCGTATCCTCAAAGAGGAGCATCCCACGGTGTTCCGCCAAGGGACGTTCATTGTCGGCGTGCGCGATGAAACCGTCGATACCATGTGGCAACAAGCCGATCTTGCTCGGGATCTTCAACTGGATTATCCCGCCTTTCATCCGGTCACTCCCGTGCCCGGGACCCCGGTCTATGATGAAGCGGTGCGTGACGATCTCATCGAATTGAGAGACTTCAAGAACTTTGACTGGATGACTCCGGTCATGAGTTCTCGATACCTGAATCGCCACGAGATCTCGATGCAGATCTACGAAATGAACAAATCACTCATTACGCCCAAGTGGCTGCTGAATGGACTGACGGACGCAACACCGTACCGACGCACAATGTACAAGTGGTGGGCCAAAGTCGCCGCATCCCAAGCGTTTGACCTGCTCAAACGACGCATCAATCCGCTCAAATCACGCGAGTACATGAACCTGGTCAAGCCCGCCTGGTACGATCACTAGGCAAGGGAATGCACCGGGTCTCTTGTGGACACGCCCACCCCATTGATGACAACCGAGATGATGCTGGAAGTCCGCGGTCTCCACGATCCTTGTACGATCGACGGTGTC
This sequence comes from Myxococcales bacterium, assembly GCA_963578115.1. GTDB lineage: Bacteria > Myxococcota_A > UBA9042 > CAUZBV01. Next base: position 1,315 of record CAUZBV010000139.1, on the reverse strand, counting down.
GAGATACCTTCCGACGATTTTGTACGACTTGCCAACCTACTGAATGAGCCGATCGATTCCACCAAACCCACGATCAACGCTTTGTTGGCGAGCCTGAGCAAAACCCATCAAGAGGGTCGAATTGAGCTGCGCTTTGCACCCTTTTGTGACGCCCCCGTCGACGCACCGGGTGTGTGGAATCTCCAAGGAGACCAAGCCTTCGAGAAAACCCACCCGCTCAGCTGGAATTACCTGGATCCAAGCTCACCCAATCACCTGTTCAAGACCCTGCAAAAACGAGTGTATCTTCATCGACTGCGTCAGTGGCTCGACGAATTGGTGCCCGCAGCGCGCGTGCTCGACGTGGGCGGCGGCATCGGCCGATTCGGCGTCGAGTGGCTTGAGCGTGGGTATCGCCTGGCCTTGTGTGATCCCAACCCCAACGCGTTGTCATTGGCGCTGGGCCACTTGGCCGCCGCACAAGGATCCTACAGTGTGTGGCAACTGGGCGCTGAGCGCATGTCTCCCTTTGCCGATGAGTCGATCGATCTGGTGAGCGCATTCGAAGTGATGTGTTATCTGAGCGATCCCATGGACGGCCTTCGAGAAGCCGCACGGATCATGTGCTCCGGTGGCCTGTGTTTTGTCTCGGTCGAATCGTCCCTGGGCGCCAAGGTACGAGGACAAGTGAGCGAAGGGCTGCCGCAAATGACGTTCGGCAAAGAAGGAGACGTGTGGGTCCATTTCTACACCCGTGACTCCCTTGCAGAGCAATTGTCAGCGGTTGGACTGACGGTCGAGAACATCATGGGGACTCAGTACGTCCTGGATGGGCCACAACACGACTCGGTCGACTTGGATCGACTCGGTGATCCGACGTATCAAAACGATCTCATCCGACAGGATCAACAAATGGACGAAACGGGCTCACTTCAGCCCCGAGCCTGGTTGGCGGTGGCGCGCAAACCCTAGCGATTCCAGCAGAAGGGCTAACCACCACCCCGGGCCAACCCCACCATGGCGTCTGTTTGCATCGCAAACGCTTGATTGACTTCCACGCGACTGGCGCACCAGCAGGTCGGACAACGCGCTTCGTTGAGTTTCATGAATGCATCTCGAAAGCCGAGGTCAACGGCCGAATAGCTCTCTTCGTATTCCCCCATGCGACCACAAATCATCACGCGACCGTCGTAATCCACGCGACAAAAGAGCTTACTCCCCGCGCACGCCAGGGCCGGTCCGTCGGGCCATTTTCGCAAGAATCGAAGGGCGCTTAACGAATTGGCGATTGGCCCCCCTCCTTCCTTCTCTGCGATGAGGTGGTCGATGGTCTCTC
>CAUZBV010000138.1:0-8126 GCA_963578115.1 Myxococcales bacterium | reverse complement strand
TGCCAAATTGGCATTCAGTTGCCGTCGGAAGGGTCTATTTCGTTCGTTGGACGCTGCAGCGAATGGTGTATCCGTCCGGGGCGCTGCTCAGTGAGGTTTCCATTGTGGACCATAGGTCCAAGAGCACCTTCATGCTTTTCCACTCGTCTTTTACGGATGCGGCGTTCTTGTCGTCTGTAAGTACGGCGGCCATGAGAGCCTCAATGTGCACCAACATGCCCGTCACGTTCAGTCGCATGTGTCCCAATTGTTCCGTGGTCTGGGCACCCTCTTGGAACCAGGGCTTCGCCACGTTGGGAAGGTCCGGGCCGGAGCCGAGCAACACGGTGTTTTTCCCAATGCCGAGGTGAATATAAAAGCCGGCAGGGGCGATTGACTCCCCTACTCGGAGGGACATGTAATGAACGCCGTCCACGTTTGTCGTTGTCACGGTGATGGGTTCGTTGGGGCCTGATTTGGAACGGATCTTCTCTTCGAGTTGCTTTGCGATCCGGAGAAAGGGTTGCGTGTCGCGCACCCGAACCAGCACTGCCTGTTGAAGGTGACCCACGAAGTACTTACCCCAAAACACTTCACTGGAGATGTCCTCGCTTCTGTCCACGTTGGCTTGTCCGAACCCTTCTTCCTCATCGGTCGACACGGTGGCTGGTGTGGGCGGCGACACGGGGGACTCTTTGGTGTTGAGTTGGCTCGTTTTGGGTACCTGGATATGGTGAGCGACATACACGATTGGGCCGGTCAACAAAGGCAGCAGTTCGCTCGTTGCATCCACATTGAGCTTCTCTTGCAACGCGTTGCTCATGAATTCCCAACTCAGTCGGAAGTCCCGATTCAAGGTTAAGAGGTGTTCGACGACTGCGGCGGGGGAGGCATTGAATTCCGCGTACAACGGGTTGGATTTTCGTAGAAAATCTCCGGAAAATCCGGGGCCTGTGGCCGGTGTTAATGCGTCCCGATAGCGCTTCAGCGTGTTTTTAGACAGTTGGAGATACACCAACGCGTCGGTCATTTTGTCTCGAAACGACAGGCGACCGCTGACGGCCGTCACGCGTTTTCGCGATTCCCATTCCTCGATCTGGTCGGCGATGGCTGCCACATTATGTTCCCACATCGTCGTGATTTGCGGGTTGGTTTCTCTTTTTATTCTCCTTTTCAAGCTTGCCATCTGCCGGCGAAGCGTTTGGATCTCGTGATTCGCGATGGTGGTCATGTTGACGTAGGTCGCGATCTGGCCACCCGTGACGATTGGGTTCAATGTGCTGAATGCTCTCGACTGGCCGAAGCGGCGGGTTTTTCGGAGCACCCGGCGGGCTTCGCTTTCGAGGACTTTTTCACCTTGGCCGATCAGGATGTGAAGCCAGCCTGGGGTTGTGGCCACCGCGATGGCGCCTCGCAACGTGAGGATGGTTCCGTACCGACGCTTCGTTTTCTGGACCCGGAACGACATTTTGTCGAACAGTCTCGCCAGTAGGTTGTCGAGCCTTTTGGCATCGTGAGCGGCGATGGAAACGGTGATCCCCTGTTGCTTCTTAAGACGCGCATTGATGGCACCGTGGATGACCAGGCCGCGCGCCTGATCAAACCCCTCGGCAGCGAGCTCTTCTCCGTCCAATGGATTGAAACCAAGGTGTTCCTTGAGAAGCTCCCCGATGCCGTCTCTCGCCGGCATGATCTGGGCGCTTGCGGCGATTTGGTCGTAGATGGGGATCAATCCATCCACGATGTCGCTGGTATCCGTGAAGGCCACCGCCCAATCGGTTTGAGCGGGAATGGTCTTCAAGGTGTCTGTGGCGCTGCCGAGGGCGGTGAAGGGCAACCACAGGGCGATAGTGAGGATGGGAATCATGAATTGCGCTTTTACGGACGTGGGCATGGCGCTCCTACAGCATGTGTCGTGTGGTGCCCCGAACCATAGGAGGGGGCCCCTACTCGTGTCAACCAGGGACAGGGGAGGCGTATTCCGGCTCTCTGAACCGTGGATTTCCGGCGGGAACCGAGGGTCTTTGCCTGAGATGTTCTTTGTGCACGACCAGGGGCGTTTCCATTCATCGAATTGTCTTTCAAATTCGTTGACTAGCAGGGTAACATTTGAGTAGGATCCACGACCGGCGCAAGGCGTCTCAATTTCAGCGGCGGTTCACGGTTGGGGGCCAAGTAAGTTATGCGATGTTCAGTTCGGTTCATGTTGCTAGGGGTGTCGATCGCCTTTTTGGCGTGTGGTGGTGATACGGGTGGGTCTACCAGTAAGGGAGACACCAACGATGTGGGTGTGCCAGATGGGGATCAACCCGATGCCGATGTGCCGCCGATCTCCGACGTCGAGTTGGACACAACAGATGCCGACAAACCGGACGTGCTGGACGACACGAAGGACCCCCTAGCGGATGGGGAGACGTCGACCGGAGACGTGACTCCGGACAGCGATGCGGACGCGCCGACACCACCGGATACGGACTCGCCGTCTGATGCTGCGGTGGATGCCAACAATCCTCCCGACGAAGCGTTGCCCGAGCATCCGGACAAGGAATTGCTCATCAAGATCATTGGCCCACCGGGACAGGAATCCGGGAGCCGTCATGTGGCGGTAGCGAGCGCGGTCACTCCCTTGGCAGGCATTGTTTTTGGCGATCCCGAGAAGGTGGAGTGGACGTCGTCCAATGGTGACAGTGGCACGGCCTCTGGCTATCCATTTTGGCAAACTCAGGCGATCTCCCTGGAGAAGGGACTCAACACAATCACGGTGACAGCGACCAAAGGAAACAAAACCGCATCCGATATGATGATCGTGACCTACAACCCCTTGTTTATGTTCAATACGCCTCCCGTCGTGACCCCCGACCTGCTCTTTGTCAATGAGTCGACCAAGCTGGTGGTGACGATCCCCATTTCGGAATACAGCAAACTGATGCAGCACGGCGTGTGCCACAGCTCCAAGAAAAAGTGTGTGGGGATCGCCTTGGCCCAGGGAAATGCCTCTGGAATCAATACGTGTGCCTCGGATGCGGACTGCAAGTACGGATTTTGTGATCCTGTGCTCTATGAGTGCAAAGGAAGTAAAGCCCCCCAGAAGTCATGCAGCACAGACACGGACTGCTCGACGGCCCAAGTCTGGCGCGTGGACAAAGACGGCAACAAGCTGGAAGCCACTGCCATGCGGACCATGGTGGACAATGGAGAGCTCTCTGCGTGTGACGAGATCGAACAAGATGGTCGCTTCAGCGCCTGCCTGACCAACTTTAAGTGCACATCGGCCGAGGACGTCTGGCTCGCGGTGTCGGCTCAGGTCGACAGTAGCTTTGCGAACTACACGGCCTTTTCGGCTCCTGTGCGGGTGGAATGTATCGAACGGATCTCGATCAGTGAATGCAATGCCGCTTATCAGACACAACAGAATGCCCGGTTGAAGTGGGACGAAGCGGGTGGCGCCGCTACGCCCATAGTCGCTCGAGATGCCACCATTGCGTGGCTGAAGAGCCAACCGACCGTGAGTGAGGCGGGCCCAGCTGCCGGTGACGGCTATGGTGTTTGGGTACGATTCAACGCCGGTTTCTTGGGTGCGTTGAATTTGGCGCCGCCGGGCAATCGTGGGGGGGCGTCCACCGGATTGGCGGTGGCCCAGACTATGGAGAAGGTCACGCCACAAGAGATTACGCCCTTCAACGTGGTGAAGATTAACTCGAAGAAAGCATTGATATTGGCTCCCTTCAACTATGAATTTCAGGCAGCGGGCGGTGATGAGGCCGATGACATCGCGAGTCTCTTGGTTGCCAGTGATTGCCCCACCTTCGATGTGGAGGGTCCCCTCCTTGGTGCCCAAGCCGATCTGGAGGCGCTGCGCGAGCAGTACAACTATGGTGTGGTGGCGATGACCACACACGGAGACGCCTATTTTGGCGAGATGTCCGAGGCCGGCAAGCAGGACATGGACTGGGAACATCAAGGCAGCCAAGAGGTGATGTGGTCGGGGCAACCGGTCCAATGCAGCACCCTGTCGACGTCTGCGAAGATCTGCAAAGCATCGCTCCAACAAGGACAGCAAGTGGTGATCACAGCCTGTCCCAATGGCATGGACTGCGTGTTCACGAGCGCGACGAGCTCATCGCTCACGGGGATCTGTGTGGATCGTACTCAGGCTGACCTGGCGACTGGGCGCGTGGTCATGGGTGACCAAACATGGGGCGTGACCGGATCCTTCGTGTCTCGACATGCAAAGATTCGTTTTCCCAATTCGTTGGTGTACTTGGGGGCATGTCGCTCTGTCTACAATGGAACGTTTGCTGCCGAGTATTTCGCCGCCGGCGCTAAATCTGTGGCGGGATACAGCAATTACACCAAGAATGACTATGCGTATACGAGCGGCAAGAGCGTGTTCGAACAAATGCTGCTGAACGGTGATTTAAGCGGTTCGGCCGCGTATGAAGTACCTAAGAAGGATCCCAATTCGCCCGACAACCGCTTGCGATTGTTTGGGGCGAACAATTTGGACATCATGAACGCTGACATCATCAATCCCAGTTTCGAGGCAGGCGATCTGACAGGATGGATCAAGAACGGAGACGGCCGGGTTATCTCCAAGCTGGGCATCTCCACGCCGGTTCACGGCAAGTTCATGGGGATCATTTCGACGGGTCTTGGCTTTACGGTTCAGACTGGTGAGATTTCGCAGAACTTCTGTATTCCCGGTGATAAGAGTGGCTTTAAGTTCTATTGGAAGTTCTTCTCCGAGGAATTCAAAGAGTGGTGTGGATCGGCCTATCAGGACACCTTCCAGGCCACATTGACTGGAAGCCAAGGAAAGCTGACGCTGATCAACGTCAAGATCGATGATTTGTGTTTCTACGATGACGGCTCGTGTGCGAATTGTCCGAATCCGGGCAAGAGCAATTGCGAGTGTGGTTCGCAGTACTTGGGGTTGACCGGTTCCGATGTGAACTTCGACCAGGGCGGTGTGTTTAATGTGCAGTGGCACGCCAATCACAAGAACATGCCGAAAGGGGACTGGGACATTACGCCCTTTGCCGGCTCGGGCCCGGTGGAGCTCAAGTTCTTCAGCTCCGATGCGGGTGACTCGATCTACGACACAGTGATTCTAATCGATTCGGTTGTCGTCAAATAAGAACCACCGCCTCGGCCCTCTTACGCCGGGTTCGGCACATCCACAAATTCCCACGTCAGATCGTGCTCGTTGGCCACGTGTTCGGCCAGCGCTTGGACGCCCCATCGTTCCGTTGCGTGGTGGCCGGCTGCGATGAAGTGGATGCCCTCTTCTCGTGCGTAATGCATGACGTACTCGCTGATCTCCCCGGTGATGTAGCAGTCCAATCCAGCATCCACCGCTTGGGGTAAGTCTTTGTCTGCAGCCCCGGTCACGATCCCGATGGTGCGGATGGATTCGACGCCATGGGCAAACACCGTCGGATTCGAAGCCAGGGCATCCCGAACGCGCTGTGTGAGGCCGTCGATGGTGATGGTCGATTCGGCTTCGGCGCGTACACCAACGGTGATGTTTCCGTGGGCTCCGAAGGGTTGCAGATTGGTCAACCCGAGGCGCTTGGCAACCATTGCCCCATTGCCTACGTCCAAGTGACGGTCCAGTGGCAGATGGTAGGCCAACAAGTTAATGTTTGCGTCCAAGAGGCTTTGAATGCGTCGTCGGAAGCTCCGGGTGATCACAGGCATTCGATTGCCCCACAAGATCCCGTGATGTACGAGCAGGGCTTGCGCGTTGCGTTGGACAGCTTCGTCGATGAGGGCTTGGCAAGCGGTTACCCCGCATACGATGTGGTTGACCTCGGATGTGCCCTCGACTTGGAGCCCGTTCGGGCAATAGTCCACCACGCCGTCCACTTCAAGGAACTCATTCAAGGTTGACGTTAGCGTGTCTCGATTCATGCTACGGCCCTCACTCGGGTGTTCAGTCACGGGTTTGAGTGTTGGTTGGCTTGGGCGGGGCTGTCAAGGGAAGGGACGTTGTAATCGATTGTCCCCGGCTCAGAAACGAGGGCTGTTCTGGCGATTGAGCTAGCGGTGCTTGATGAGGAGTTGGAAGGGTTCGTCGAGGTTAGACTCTTCTTCTTGGACACGGTAATCGTACCGTTCTGTCCATTTCTCCTTGAGCGTTTCGATAATTTTTTCCAAATCATCTTTCACGCGGCCGCGGCCAATCGGCATCCAAGATTGCTCGGACATAGACACCTCCACGGACGATAACCATCCGTATCTACTTAGTTAATCGACGGTAACATTCGCGTAGCTAAGCGCAATTTTTTTGGCGGAAAGGGTTTATTAATGTGTGAAACTCCCTTTCGGGCCGCCATGAGAGGCCAAGAGTGCGGCCATTGGGATGGTCCCGAACCCTTGACAGTGCTTCGTTTGGCCCCCAGTCTATCGAACCATCAGCACACCGTGGTTCGAGGAACAATCAGGGTGCAGATAACGTATGTATACAGGGGCGATTGGATTGATCGGAGAGGACGATTTCGGAGGGTTCCGTGGGTAAATACAAACTGGAGTGGATCGACAAAGAGGCGACGGTGGGTCCGGTGTTTCGGATCAACCGAGATGTGTATTCTCGCGATCGCGAGGATCAGCGTGTCTTGCGATTGAATGCGGTGGAATCCTACAGCGTCGATGGCGTCGAACCGGCCGTGGAGGGTTTTTACGAGCTCGCAAAAGTGTGGGGCGCACCCGTTGTGTTCATTATTCAACCGAATCTGTTGAAACCGCCAGCCGGTCGCTTTCTCTTCGAATGGAGCCGTCGTGCGTTCAACAACAATTCGGTGGAACGGTCGTATCTGTTGGGGACCAACACCCTGACCAAATGGATGGGACGAGTCGTGTTGAGAGTCTTTACCGACACGGGCATGCCATTTAACGCGGTCAATGGCGAAGCGGATCTCCAAAAGCAGTTGAGCGTCTTGGATCTCCGTTGTCCTCAAGAGGGATTTGAGGTTCTCGAACCGAGCACGGCGATGGTACTCCACGGCAGCGGTCCGACCACCCTGATGGGGTCGATACTCTCGCGTCTGCGTCGACGACTCTCGCGTCTGCGTGGTTCCTAGACGGCGGGGTTCCCTTTTTCCAACCACCCGATGATTGTGCAGGACCCGGCGACCTGGTATATCCGGTCGAAGCCTGTAAGCCACTGGGAGAATAGACATGACGGAGTATCGCATCGAGACCGATAGCCTCGGAGAAGTACAAGTGCCTTCAGGGCGCTATTACGGGGCGCAAACACAGCGAGCAGTGGATAATTTCCCAGTCAGTGGCATGGGTTTTTCCCGTCGTTTCATCCGTGCGCTCGGGCTCATCAAAGAAGCGGCAGCGTGTGCCAACAACAAGCTGGGAAAGCTGGATGACAAGTTGGCCACGGCGATTCGACAGGCTGCTATGGAAGTCGCCGATGGCGCGTTGGACGAGCACTTCCCCGTGGACATTTTTCAGACGGGGTCGGGCACGTCCACCAACATGAACACCAATGAGGTGATCGCCAATCGGGCCATCGAGATATTGGGTGGTGAAATCGGAAGCAAGAGCCCGGTCCACCCCAATGATCATGTGAATGATGGACAGTCGTCCAACGACGTCATCCCAACGGCCTTGCACATTGCCGGCGCAGAAGCATTGCATGTGGAGCTCGTGCCGGCGCTTCGTCGGCTGCAGGCCTCCTTGGAAGCGAAGGCAAAAGCGTTCGATGATGTCTTGAAGATCGGACGAACACACCTTCAAGATGCCGTGCCCGTTCGTCTCGGCCAGGAATTTGGCGGGTATGCCATGCAGGTGGCCAACAGCATCGGCCGAGTGGAGGGCGCGTTGCCTCATCTCCAGGAGTTGGCCATTGGTGGGACCGCCGTGGGTACGGGACTCAACACACACGAAGACTTCGGTCGCTTGGTGGCGGCGCGTGTGAGCGAGCAAACCGGTTTGTCGTTCAGCGAGGCCCCCAACCGATTCGAGGCGCTCGCCGCGCGTGATGCGGCGGTGGCGGCCAGTGGTGCGTTGCGTTCGCTGGCGGTCAGTTTGACGAAAATCGCCAACGACATTCGTTGGTTGGGTTCGGGCCCTCGCTGCGGTATCGGTGAAATTTTATTGCCTGCGGTACAGCCCGGTTCTTCCATCATGCCGGG
>CAUZBV010000137.1:0-8126 GCA_963578115.1 Myxococcales bacterium | reverse complement strand
CGTTCCATGAGAGGCCCTGGGATGCAGCCGGTCGATTCCAGACATCAGTCCGAGGGCGTGGTATGCTCCCCGTCAGAGGGTTGCACCATCAAGAGAAGAGCCTGTGACCGATACCGAATCCGATCGTCCAATTGCTGAGTTTGACGAACTACTGGAAGAACGTGTTAACGAACGCACGCGCTTGGTCACTCGGGCAAAACGGACGTGGCAGGCGACATTTGATGCGATCGTGGATCCCTTGGCCATTGTGGATTCGGACATGTGTATTGTTCGGACCAACTTGGCCCATGCCGCATACGCCCGTGAAGATGTGCGTGCGGTCAATGGGAGAGCGTGCCACAAAGTGCTCTTTGGACGAGAGACGGTTTGCAATGGATGTCCAGTCCCCAATACACGGACAACGGGTACAACGGCTGAATCCGAGATACTGGATGCAGGGCGTAATCGAGTGTTGCGCGTGTGGTCCTTCCCCATGCAAAAGTTCGAAGGGGATACTGCAGGAGAACACACCGTGTGCCACTACAAGGACATCACGGACGAAAAAGCGCTGCAGAAACAACTCATTCAGAGTGAGAAAATGGCCGCTGTGGGGACCTTGGCGGGGGGCGTAGCCCATGAAGTGAACAACCCGCTGGGCGCCATCTTGGTGTTCTCTCAACTGGGTTTGCAGGACAGTGACGAGGGGACGACGGTCCACGAGTTCTTCCGAGAGATTGAGGACAGCGCCCTGCGTTGCAAGCGCATTGTGGAAAGCTTGCTCAACTTTTCACGGATTAGCCGTGGAGAACGGGTTGAGGTCAATTTGCAGGCGATCGCTGAACGAGCGCATTTTTTGTGCAATCGCCGGTTTCAACAACGCAACGTGGGCGTGACGACAGAGTATGGCGACGACGTCTCTACCGTGATCGGCGATCCAAACCAACTGCAGCAAGTCATACTCAACTTGTTGAACAATGCTGCTGATGCGTGCTCGAGTGGTGACATGGTAACGATTCGAACCGGTGAAGTTGCGAATCAGTTACTGTACTTGGAGGTCTCAGACAACGGGGAAGGTATTGATGCCACAAATCTGGAAAAGGTCTTTGAACCCTTCTTTACCACCAAGCCGGACGGCGAAGGTACGGGTCTGGGTCTGTCCATTTCGTACGGGATCATCGAAGATCATGGAGGAACGATAGAGATCAGGAGCGATATCGGGGTGGGCACGACGTTTAAGATCGTATTTCCCTTGCCGTCCGCGCAAGGAGGCGCTTCACAATGAGTGATCAGCGAGAGCAAGCCGCCGCAGATGTGGTCGCTGCGGACCAGGAGTCCGTGAGCATATTGGTGGTCGATGACGATCACGGCATGTTGCGAGCGGTAAAGACGATTTTGGCCCGAGAGGGCTATCGTGTGTTGGCTGCCGACGGCGTGGAGCAGGCGCAGATTTATCTGTTGGAGACACAACCCGATGCCGTCATGCTGGACATTCAAATGCCGGGGGTCAGTGGTTTGGACTTCCTGCCGGTGCTGAAGCGTGAGCATGAAAACCTTCCCGTGGTGATGATGACCGCCTACGCCACGGTGGAGACCGCCGTCCGGGCAGTTAAAGAGGGCGCGTATGACTTTCTCACCAAGCCGTTTGAGAACATTGATCAGGTGGTCAATGTCATTCGAAAAGCGGTGCAGCATAAGCAACTCTTGGATCGTGCGCGTTTCTTGGAGGACGCGCTCGACAATCGTGAGCGCTACGAAGATTTGGTGGGCGGCAGTGCCAAAATGAAAGAGGTGTTTGAGCTGGTCGAATCCGTGTCTTATTCGACCGCCACGGTCCTGATTCAAGGGGAAAGTGGTACAGGGAAGGAGCTGGTGGCGCGAGCAACTCACTATCGAAGCCCCAGGCGAGATCGTCCCTTTGTTGCCGTCAATTGTTCCGCGTTGACGGAGACGCTTTTGGAGAGCGAATTGTTTGGCCACGCAAAGGGTTCTTTTACGGGCGCTATAGCCGAGAAAAAAGGGCTCTTTGAGGCCGCATCGGGCGGCACGATCTTCTTGGACGAGATTGGTGATATTCCCCCTTCCATGCAGGTCAAGCTCTTGCGTGTGCTCCAAGAAGGGGAAGTCAAGCGTGTGGGTGCCAATGACACCCGCATGGTCGATGTCCGTGTGATTGCAGCGACCAACAAAGATCTGCAGACCCTCATGAAGGAGGGAACGTTTCGCGAAGATCTTTATTATCGCTTGAACGTGATCACCGTCGTTTTGCCTCCCTTGCGCGAACGCGCCGATGATGTCCCCGCCTTGGCGTATCACTTCCTGCAACGCTACACCGAGAAGTTGGACAAGAAGGTGACAGGGTTGGAACCGGATATGCTAGAGATCCTACAGGTCTACGCTTGGCCCGGAAACGTGCGGGAGTTGGAGAATGTGGTGGAACGAGCGGTGGTCTTGGCACGTGGTGAAACCCTCCACATCCGTGATTTGCCGCCGCATTTGCGTGAAGGAACCTTTTCGACGAACGCCGCCATGGATGATTTTGGGAACTTGAGTTTCAACGCGGCCAAGAAGCTGTCGGTTCAAGCGTTTGAGCGGCGGTATCTCAAGCAAGTGTTGGTTAGGACGGATGGCAACATCTCAAAAGCGAGCCGTGAGGCTGGACTGGATCGAAGCAACTTTCGACGAATACTCAAGAAACACGACTTGGATTCGGGGGATCTGTCGTGAGCGTGCTGGCGGCGGTGCTTGAGGAATTGGAGGCGGTTGGCGCGCTGATCCGGAAGACCAATGGCGATATTCTTTTGGCGGTTCATGTGCAGCCTGGGGCCAAACGAACGGAATATGTCGGACCCCATGGCGATCGAGCCAAGATTCGCTTGGCGGCACCACCTGTGGATGGAAAAGCCAATCAGGCCCTTGTTGCGTGGGTTGCCAAGCAGTTTGGCGTGCGCAAAGGCGACGTTTCGATCATTCGCGGTCAAACCAGCCGCCAGAAGGTTGTGTCTGTGCAGACCAAAACCTCTGTTACTTGATGACCACCAACTCCGCTTCTTCGCGTGCTTGGGATTCCAATGCCAAGGGCGACAACTCATCTTCTATTCTTTCCAGCCGTTCGGGGCGTCCACGCAATTCCGGGTGCCGTGGGACAAACAAGGAACAACAGTCTTCATAGGGGAGGATGCTCGTGTCGTAGGTTCCGATACGACGAGCCAGGTGGATCGTCTCCACTTTGTCGTAGGTGATCAAGGGTTGGAGCACAGGGCGATTGGCGACCACACCGATGCAGTGCATGTTGGGGATCGTTTGGCTTGCCACCTGCCCCAGACTTTCGCCCGTGACCAGCGCACCGTGTTTGTGTTCACCGGCGATGGCGTCCGCGATGCGGAACATGGAACGGCGAACCAAAAGCAGCAAGAGGGCAGGCGGGGCGTTGTCTCGATAAAACTCTTGAATGGCGGTCAATTTGACGACCCAAAGTCTCATCGCCTTTTGTTGCTTCGCCAACATGTGAGCCAACTGTTCGACCTTGTCGCGCGCCTGCGGCCCTGTGAAGGGCGGCGAGAGGAATGTGACGGCGTCAATGGTGACGCCCCGCTTTTGTGTGAGCCAACCGGCAACGGGAGAATCGATGCCTCCGCTGAGCAACAAGAGCGCTTGGCCATTGCTGTTGACTGGAAGGCCGCCGACACCCGGATGACCCGAGCCGTGGATGAGGATCCGTTCTTCTTGAATAGACACGTGGATTGTCAGATCCGGATCATGGATGTCCACCTCAATATCGCCCAACGCTATGTACACCGCCGAGCCGAGGTGTCGGTTGCAATCGATGGACGTCATGGGAAATCGTTTGTACGCACGCCGAGTTTCAATCTTGAAGGTCTGATGTCGCCGTCGTCGGTGTTTCTGGGCATACGCCACGGTGGCTGCTTCCGCCTCTTCCACGCTCACGTCGCTGACGATGTCGCAGGGGCTGGCCCGGACGATCCCAAACACCTTCGCCAACTCGGCGGCGATGGAATCGGCCTCTTCAATGGCTTGACCCGTCTCGATGGGTACCACGAGGAAGCTTCCATAGGGGCGCGTCAGCTTGAGTTGCGGGGCCACACTCCGAAGCGTTCGCTGGAGATTGTTCGCCAGCACATTCAGGAAGTACTTGCGGCGTCCTCGTTTCAGGAAGACTTCGCCGTATTTGAGTACGATACCCGATGATGTGGCGGTCAAGGGCGGGCCTCCGGGACAACTTGGGTGAGCGCGTCCGCGCAGTGCCGAACGTCCTCTTCGGTGGTGAACCGACTGAGTGTAATGCGTAAGCACCCCGTGTCTTCTTCACTCAATCCGATGGCTCGCAGCACGTGACTAGGGCCTTTCTGAGAGGCATGACACGCCGACCCGCTCGACACAAAAACCCCGCGTTCTTCCAGGGCATGGAGCAAGATTTCGGATCGGGCACCGCGAATGTTCACATTGACGTTGTTGCAGATGCGTTTGACGGGATCGCCGTTGAGAACAACGTTGTCGATGCTGTTGCACAATGTGCCGATGAGCCAATCTCGAAGTTTTGTCATTCGTTCAACGTCGGTTTGCAAGTGTTCCATGCCCAATTGGGTGGCTTTCGCAAAGCCAGCAATTGCCGCCACATTTTCTGTGCCCGGCCGGAGTCCCCGTTCTTGTCCCCCCCCTACGACCAATGGGGGAATTCGCGATTTTTTTCGGGCGTAAAGGACACCGACACCTTTTGGACCATGAAATTTGTGAGCCGCCAGTGCCAACGTAGTGGCGCGGTAGGAGCGCGGACGGACCGGCATCTTGGTGAACGCCTGCACCGCATCCACGTGCAAAGCTGCTTCGGGGCACTGGTCCTCCATCAGATCGCCGATCTCCACCAATGGCTGGATGGTCCCGATTTCATTGTTGGCCAGCATCACCGCGACCAACGCGGTCTCCGCAGGTCGAATCAATGTCTCCAACGCATCGAGATCGCAGATCCCATTGTTTAACGAGGGGATCTCTTCGACCACGAAGCCGCGGTTCTCCAAGAACGAGCGCTGCTGAAGTACGGCCGGATGCTCCAGTGCAAAGAGAAGCGCGTGCTTGCGCTTGGGCGATGCGGAAAGCGCGGCCCCGCGGACGCCGATGTTGTCGGCCTCCGTTCCACCACCCGTAAAGACGATTTCATCGGGATCCACGCTCAGTGCATCGGCTACCCTTTGTCGCGCTTGTCGAAGAACTCGGCCAGCCTCGGCGCCCAAGCGATGCAGAGAGCTTGGATTCCCAAATCCGTCCCGCAGGATCGACACCATGGTTTCTATCACCTCGGGGTCCACGGGCGTGGTGGCACCGTTGTCGAGATACGTGATGGGGTCGCGGGGTGTTGGGGATTGTGAATGGTTCATACGAAACCGTTGGGAATGGCCGACAGCGATGGACTAGATGAAGAGTTCACTGACCGAGTCGCCGTCATGGATCCGTCGAATGGCTTTCGCAAAGAGCGGTGCCACTGGTAGCACAGTGAGCTTTTGGAATTCTTTTTCTGCCGTCGGAATGGTGTCACAGACTACCAAACCATTGATGGAACTGTCGGTGATTCTGCTGACGGCAGACCCACTAAGAACGGGGTGAACACATGTCGCCTCTACAGACAGGGCCCCTTCTTTCTGAAGGAACGCGGCTGCTTCGATGAGCGTCCCACCACTGGCCACCTCGTCGTCCACGATCAGGCAGTGTTTTCCAGCCACGTCACCGATCACGTTTTCTGCCTTTGGCTTTTCATCATCGCCATAACGACGTTTGTCTACGATAGCCATGGGCAGATTGAGCCGGTTGGCGTAGGCCCCCAACTCTTTGGCTTCGCCCGCATCACCAGCCACGAGGACGTACTCATTGAGATCGCGTTTTTTGAAGTAGTCACAGATCAGGCGCACGGCCTTGAGTTGGTCCACCGGGATCCGGAAGAAACCTTGGATTTGCGGAGAGTGCAGGTCCATGGTTAGCACGCGATCGGCGCCGGCCGTCATGAGCAAATCCGCCATGAGTCGAGCGGTGATACTCACTCTCGGCTTGTCCTTCTTGTCCGACCGTGCGTAGGGGAAATAGGGCAACACAGCGGTGACCCGAGCCGCGGATGCGTGCTTGAGGGCGTCGATGGTGATCAGCAACTCCATGATGCCTTCATTCACTGGCGGCGCCATGGTTTGGATCACAAACGTGTCGCATTCGCGAACGTTCTCCTCAATTTGAACCATCAGGTTCTCGTTGGAGAAGCGTACGACACGACTCTTGCCCAAGGGCACATCCAGGAAGTAACAGATTTCCTCAGCCAGTAGCCTGTGACTCTGCCCTGAGAATATTTTCAGACGTCCTTCCACAGCACCTCCTCACGGGAGCATGGTTGTAGGTGCTCACAGCTTTGCCTGTCAAGCGATAGTGTGCCCTCTCGCGAATTTATTGCGGTCCCATTCCCGGCTTCGACCCGAGGCCTTTTCCTGCTACCATGCACAATCGTGACCAGACGAAACATTCTCTATCCAACAGTCTCGGACGAAAAGTGGTCCGATTGGCGTTGGCAGATGCGCAATCGCGTCACTTCGTTGGAGGCGCTCGAGCAAGTCGTTCAGTTGACGGCCGAGGAGCGTGCGGCGTGGGAACCGGCAAGTCAACGGTTTCGTATGGCGATTACACCCTATTACGTCCAGCTGATGGACGCGACGGACCCCGATTGTCCCATTCGGCGGCAGGCCATCCCCACACTGGCTGAATTGACGGTTTCTCCGGGTGAGATGCGGGATCCACTGGACGAGGAGGGCCATCTGATTGCGCCTGCGCTGACGCATCGGTACCCGGATCGAGCGCTGCTCTACACCACACACAATTGTGCGATGTATTGTCGATTCTGCACCCGCAAGCGAAAGGTCAGCGATCCCACCTCGGCGACCAGTCATTCAGACATCAAGAACGCTTTGGAGACGATTCGGCAGACGCCGGCGATTCAGGACGTGATCATCTCTGGTGGGGATGCGCTCAGCCTATCGACAGAGCGTTTGGGGGAGATATTGCGGGCATTGAACGACATCCCGCATGTGACCGTGGCCCGCATCGGGACGCGAAACTTGGTGACGTTGCCCCAGCGAGTGGATCCCGAACTCTGCGTCATGTTGCGCGCCATGCAGACCCGGAACCTGGCTGTGTACCTGATGACTCACTTCAATCATGTGCGTGAATGCACCGAAGACGCGTGGAGCGCGTGTGATGCCATCTCCGATACGGGCACGCCGATTCAGAATCAGATGGTCTTGTTGCGGTCGGTTAACGACAGCACGGAGGCGGTCATTGCCCTCAATCGGCAGCTGCTACGCATGCGTGTGAAACCCTATTATATTCTCCAGGCCGATCTGACCGAGGGGATTGGTCATTTCCGCACACCCCTCGAAACCGGTCTGTCCATTATGGAGGGGCTGCGGGGACACGTGAGCGGACTCGCCGTGCCCCAATTCGTGGTCGATCTCCCCGGTGGGGCCGGCAAAGTTCCGCTGGTGCCGGAGTATCGTCAGAAGACAGAGGGCGATGGCACCCTGTTTCGAAATTATCAGGGGCGCTCGGTGATGTACCCCGGTTGTTTCGAGGCGGGCGCCTAAGCGCTACTCCGAGTACGGCCCTTCGACGGGTTTCAAATCGTCAAACAAGGTGGGTTCGACACAACTGTGACCCGGGATCTGCTTGTGATCGGCTGCGTTCCATGACGACTGCATATCCGGGCAGCCGGCGACGAGGCATTGCTCGGTATCGACGGGCATGCCCGGTTTGGCACCCCATGCCTTCAAGCTGATATGCAAGTGGTGATGGTGGAAGTTGTACCAGCCTTTGCCGGTGTTGGTGACTTCGTAAGCCAGCAAGTAGTCTTTGGCCTGGCAGGCGTACGCGTCCAACCACCCGTCGGCGCACAGGACTTCCATCGCCTGCATTGCCAGAGCACCAACTTGCCCATCGACCCCAATGACTCGGGTTCGATTGCTGGACATGAGCGCGCCCAAGAACAAGGAATTTCGCCACACGTCCATCAAGTGGGGTGGTTTGGTGCAGTGATATTGGTCGACACCGCCGCTGGTGTGTTCGCAGATCGCCTTCAAATAGTTGTTTGGTCCGCTGTTTTGGTA
>CAUZBV010000136.1:0-8276 GCA_963578115.1 Myxococcales bacterium | reverse complement strand
TGCGCAGCGTACTTTTGAAAACGCGGATCCTTCGCCCGCTTCGATGTCTACCCGCCGATCGCAGACCATCGAACCAGCCTTTCATTGGGGTCTGGTTAGGACCCGGGCTGGACATAACCCAAGGATACTGTGGCTCCACAAATGGAGCAAGAAAGTGTTTACAAGTTTTATCGGTTCAAGGTCCGGCGCGGTAAAGAGAAATTGTGGTGGTGTAATTCCCAAGAACCGTGATATCCCTGGATGCGTGAAACGCTTTGTACTTATGGGTTTTTGTCTGTGGATCGTCGGGTTTGTGTTCGGACCGGCCGAGGTTCGTGCGGATGATCGCTTTCAGAAGTTGGACAAGGGCGAGGTGCTTATCAGCCGTCACAAATCCAAGCTGGGCTATGACAAGGTCAAAGCGCTGGCGATCATCAAGGCGCCTCCGGCCAAGGTGTGGCCTACCTTCGACAAGTGCGGAAATTACAAGAACTCGATGCTTCGAGTCGCGTCTTCCAAAGAGTTGTCTCGAAAGGGTGGTGTGGTCCGCTGTGAGATCGTGATCGCGATGCCTTTCCCCATCAAGAACCTACGAACAGTCACCGACGCCGTCCACACGGCCAAACCGGGCAAGTTCTACAAGCGAAAGTGGAACCTGGTCGAGGGCGACTTCAAGGTCAATCGGGGAAGTTGGACGCTCAGGCCCTACAAGGATGGGACACAAACCCTACTAACCTATCTTGTGGTCGCAGAGCCGAACATTCCGGTTCCTCAGTTCATTCGCCGCGCGGCGCAAAACAAAACCTTGCCGGAGTTGATTGAGCATATTCGAAAGCGCGTCGCACGCGGATTGTAAGCGGAGCACGAATCCACATGACAGCGTTGTTGTCCCTGATAGCGATTGGATTCGTGGGGACAATTCTGTGGTTCATCAATACGGAAGCCACCTCCGTCGTGTATCGGGTACAGTTGGGTTGGCACCCCGTGTGGATCGGAGTCGTGCTCTCGTTGAGCCAAAACGTCATGTATCTCTTCCTGTATTTTGGGGGCGACAGAGTCGTTCACCGCTGGACATGGTTGGGGCGGAAGGTGGAGCATGTGCGGACGCGGTACACACGGCTCTTGGACCGAGCGTATTTGCCGACTACGTTCGTCGCGGCGATTTTCGGGATCCCCCCTGTGTTGGCTATGGTGACCTTGGCGTCCAGCATGGGGATCCGTTTGCGACAGCTGCTACCCCTCACACTGTGTGGGCGCTTCGTGCGTTTTTTCACCTTGGCGATCATCGGCGAGACGATTTTCGCTTGGTGGGCCAGCCTCTAGAGGGCTCGACCTCGGTAGCCAGATGGGGATACGCCTGGTAGGCTCCGGCGGGTGAGTTGTCGAACACCCATTTTCTGGCTGCTTAGTATCGCTACGCTGTGTGTTTCTGGCGTTGCCATAGCGGACGATGAACAAACGTCGAATCAGCCCGAGTGGCTGGATCTGGACGCTCAGTACCGGGTGGAAACCAATCTAATCAATCCCTTGGATCTCAATGGGACGAGCGCCACCAAGACGTTCTGGACCGAGCAACGCGGTCGCTTTTTCCTGGGCATCCGCGATCCCGAGGTGGGCGGTGTGTATCTGCGTGCCGACGTGCTCGACGGCGTCCTCTTTGGGGACAATGGGGTCTATGGCGGCGATCCCAGCCCCAACTCCGGATTGGCCGTCGCCACCAAGAACCCCAACAACACGGCGTGGCGGACCGGCTTGTTGCCCGGGGCGGATCCATTGGATCCCGCGAGTTATGTGCCCATCCTTCGAGAGGTGGATCCCATTCGGATCACCCATCTCTTTGGTGAGGTGAAGTTACCCATCGGCCTCATGCGCGTCGGGCGCATGCCCTTGAGCGAAGGTGCTGGGATCGCGGCGCATGATGGAGGCCGTCGCAATCGTTGGGGTGTGAGCCGATACAATGACATCGCCGATCGGGTGCTCTTCGCGACCAAGTTGGATGAAATGGTGAACGCGATCCGTCATGGTGCGTCGCACAAGGCGGACACATCCCAAAAAAACGGTGTTATATTGGCGGGAACGTACGACTGGAACGTGCAAGACGACATCGGCTCGTTGGCCGATGACGCCTACCAAACCAACATTCTGCTCTCGTGGCGCCGCGAGAAGGCGGACTGGTTGGGTTTGGATTGGCGGGATTTTCAACTGACCGCCGTGGCCGTGCACAAAGGCGCGGACACCTTCGATACGGACATCTGGGCCTTTCCAATACGTTTTACGTCTCACATCGGACCGCTCTACTTGAATCTTCAGTTGTCGATCATTCGGGGGGAAACCCGTGAGGTGTCCGAGGGGCTGGCGAAGCTGACGGGGAAAACCCCCAAGGTGCAAGCGATCGAACACATGGGGGCTCACGCCATGGCGGAATATACGTTGGGGCCGGTGGCCCTGGCGATGGAGTACGACTACGCGTCCGGTGATGCCGATCCACGCTCCAACACCCCATTGACCCAGTTTTCATTTGCCCGCGACTTCAACGTGGGGCTTCTGCTCTTTGAGCACGTGCTCTCGTTTCAGTCCGCTCGCTCTGCCGCTGTGGGCATTGAGAATCTTTCGCAGCTCAACGCCACATCATTTCCACTGACCGAGGTGGACAGCCAGAGCCGATTCGTCAACGCCCACGCCATCTTTCCGCAGCTCAAGGTGAACATCGTGAACAACGACAAACACCAGCTGCATACGCGATTGGGTGTGTTGATGGCGTGGACGGCTGCGGAGGGCGTGGTGGATCCGGTGGGGACGCTGCTTCAGGAAGACGGCAACGAGATCAGCGACGATGCGGTGAACTTCCACGGTGGAAAGCCGGGAAACTTTTACGGTACTGAAGTCGATGTTCAGATCGGGTGGACCTACCGAAACGTCTTCACCTGGACCTTGGAAGGGGCCATGCTCTTTCCCGGCGACGCGCTTCAGGACGAAAACGGCGACGCGGTCACTTCATACCTTGTGACCAATCGATTCTTGTTTGCGTTTTAGCCGCCAACGTTCGGGACAGGTGGCCATCGGCCATGATTCATCATTGACCCTTGGCCGTGTGGACCTGACTCAGCAATCCAGGGATGCTCCCTTCGAGCCGGCGGATTCCTTCTGCCGTCACTGCTGTGCCGGAAAGGTCCAGTGTTTTTATTCCTGTGAGGTGTCCGAGGTGGCTCAGTCCGGCGTCGGTAATTTTAGTGCGGGTCAGGGTCAGTTCTTTCAACGCCCTCAGGCCACTCAGGTGCGAGAGCCCGGCGTCGGTGACATTGGTGTACGACAGGGCCAAACTTTCTAGCTCAGTCATGTTCTTGAGGTGGACCAATCCACGGCCGGTCATGATTGTGCCCATAAGCCAGAGTTTGGTCAGTCCAGTCATGTTCTTGAGGTGGGCCAATCCGTCGTCCGTAACGCTTGTGTCGGACAACTCCAACTCTTTCATTTCTGTCAGGCCGGCGAGATGAGTGACTCCAACGTCGGTCACTCTTGTCTTCCATAACGACAGTCTCTGCAGCTCGGTCAACGTCGCGAGGTGTGCAAGACCGGCATCCGTGACCTGTGTGCGGGACAGGGACAATCTTTTCAGTGCGGGGGTGCCCTCAAGATGAACCAGTCCAACGTCCGCAACATTGGTGTCGGAAAGGTCGAGTGTTTCTATCCCCTTCATGCCCCTGAGATAGACCAGTCGGGCGTCGGTCACTCTTGTCTTGGAGAGGTTGAGCGTTTTCATTCGCGTCAGGTTCTTGAGGGACACGAGTCCGGCATCCGTCACTTGGGTGCCCGAGAGGTTGAGCGCGTTCATCCCGGCCAGGTCTTTTAGGTGTACGAGTCCGGCGTCGGTCACTCTTGTACCCGAAAGGTCCAGCGCTCTTATTTTTCTGAGGTGTCTGAGGTGCGTCAGCCCGTCATCGGTGATTCTTGTACGGTGAAGGTTCAACTCCACCAGCCTTTTCAATTGACTGAGTAGTGTCAGTCCGATGTCGGTTGTGGGTTCGGGCAGGGAGAGCGAACAAAGGCGTGTCGCTATCGCCTGCAGGCACGGACCGACCGTGTGGTCGTCAAACGTCTCTTCACTCACGGCAATGGCCAGACGCGAGCCACGCCGGGTTAAGGCTTTTTGAATGTTCGGATCACAGAGCTGCGCCTGGGTGAGGACCACCTTCCGTTCGCCCCTTTCCAAGAGCGCGAGCACCTCCAACGCCTTGGCTTGGGGCATGCCGGCGATCGTGGTGGCTTCGAGGTTCGCTTTGGTGCAACTCTCTTCGGTGGGATTGGGTGTTGTGAATGTGGAGGGTCTCGTCTTTTGAGTCGGCGCAACCGCCATGCCGTCTTTCTTGTGCTTGTTGCAACTGACGCAGAGGATCACCAGTCCGATCACCAATACTGCCGTGATTGTCCGCCGCATTCCATAGTCTCCGTGGACAACCAGCATAGCCCCACGCGACGTAGGCTTCAAGGGATGAATCTCCGCGCCGAAATGAGGGCAGAACAGAGGCAGGTTTTGTATTTTATAAGGTGTCAGCAGGGGAGCCCGACGTCATCAAGGCTGCTTGCGGATTCCTCACGCGAGTGTCGGTTCGCGTGAGGGGAGTGGTACGTCGAGACTCCCCTACCAACGGAAGACGACACGCCCTCGGGGGGCGTGCTTTCGTCTAAGAGGCTTCGTCGTCGGGGGGATTTGCATCGTGCTGATGGGATTCATTCCCATCGTCTCGGTGCTCCCGATGCTGACGCCGTTGGTGATGTCGACCGCGCTTGTTTTTGCCACGACGGTCTTTCATCAGCTGCTCAAACATCCCGCGTTGTTCGCGCGTGAGCAGCGAATGCATGGCCAATCGACCGTCAATGCGTACGGCGCGGATCTGGCTCCGGATTGGGTCCATCTCCGCGTGCTTGGTCAAGATGGCGTCCCGGTTGGGAGCGTCCTCTTGCCAGAGCCGTCGCAGCTCTTGTCGTTTGGCACGCAGCTGCTTTTTCAGCGGCTGAATCACCTGTTTCTGTTGTTGACGAGTATTTTGAAATTGACGCTTCTGCTCCGCATCGAGTCCGAGACGTTGGGCAAGTCGTTCCATCTTGCCTTGGCCCCGTTGTTGACCGCGCTCTTGAGCGAACACGGCCGAGGATAGGAAAAGGCTGCACAGTGCCGAAATAAAGAAGACAGAGCGTCTAGTTCTCATCCTGGTTTCCTTTTTGGTTGGTGTGGAAAAACAATTGGAAGCCCAACGCGAAAGCCAGAGGAGGGTCGGCGCACGCGCGGGATCCAATAGTTCCAACCCCTAGCGCTGGAAAAGTATTTCGGGTCGATTGAAAAAGAGGCGTGTCTGGAGGGGTTGGTCTGCCTCAGAACAGTAGGGCGTCGCCGGTCATGGCGGCTTGGTTGCCCAGCAGATACGAGTCGAGGTTTCCGGCTCGTGCACGGGTGGGCAGCGTTGCGACACAAACGACGAGCACCAGGACAGGGACGGCGGACACAATCCACGTTCGAGAGCCGATGACAGCGAGCGCTGTGATTGGGATGGCGTGTGGCACGGTGCTGTATTGTGCTTCATTTTCGAAAAGCGTCAACTTTGGATCGTAGTCCACGAATCGTCCGATGGACGGGGTGAGTCTGGAAGCTCTTCTTCCTGATGGACAGGAGTTCGCGGGCGCCGAGTACCACACCTGTTTGCTTTTCCCGTGGCCGCCCAGTGGCCACTATCTTGTTGTCGAACACCACTGGGGTTTGGGGACCAATGCCTGCTGTGACGCCAACGAACAGGTCCGGACTGTAGGCTTAAAGCGACTCGTCGGATCCCGGATACACTGGGGTTATTCACTCCAGCTGATGATGACCTGTCCGTGAGTTGAAGAGGGCGATCCGCCCCCTAAAACAGTACTCCCACCACCCGGCACCATGCTCGATCCACCGGCCGCGCCCGACGATCCGACTCCTGAGCTGTAGGCTGCACCGGCGCCACCATAGTGGCCGCCGCCACCTCCTCCTCCGGAACCGCCCCCAGTGTGTCCGCCGTTCGTCGTTGTGCAGCTTCCTCCTTGATGAAGAGAACCATTGCCAGTGCCGCCACAAGATGCGATTCCACCCGCTGTTTGTGTCCCAGGGTTCGCAAAATAACCAGCACCTGGAACTAAACCAGCTTGGCCAGTGAGTCCACCACCCGCGCCTCCCGGGTAACCAGTACCGCATCCCGAGGCGCCTCCTCCTCCAGCTGCGGTAATTAGTTCGGTACTTTCGCGCCTAAGGCCAGAGCGCCCACCGCCGCCACCACCTGATCGCAATAAACCACCTTGCGCATTGCCCCCTCCACCGAATCCACCCGGCGAAGCTAAATTAGGAACACCGTCGGTGCCTTTACCCCCCACAACGACTTGAAGCGTCTCCCCGCCCGACACCGCGAGGGCCGGGTGTGTCGCGAGTCCTCCTGCACCGCCCGGTGATGTTCCGGGGCAACTCGGTCCGATCACATTTCTTCCCCCACCGGCCCCCTTCAAGGTGACCTGGAGCGTGGTGCAGCCCAGGGGCACCGTAAACGTCTGATTGGCACCCGTGAAGTTGAACGTCTGGCTACCACTGGTACAGGTTGCCGAGGTAACGTCCCACTGGTCGCTTACGGCGCCGATAGACAAGGTGGTGCTCTGCAGCGTCCCCGTCGCCGCGCTGGACGTCATACGCAGTTGAACGTACTGGTTGTTGTCGATGGTTCCGGCCGCATTCGAATACGCCGGGTCTGTTGAGCAGGTTGCATCCCCACACACGCGATACTCGGCGCTCACATCCCCTGCGATGGAAATTGAAATAGAGCTGTCGATCCCAGTGATCTTTACAACGTTCGAGCTTACGGTCGTGGAAACAGGTACGGTCGGTTGGTCCGTGAAGGCAAAGGCGTCGGGAGTTTCATCGACGCAGAACGTGCCGTCGCCGCTGTAGCCGCTGTTGCATTCGCAGATATGTCCGTTGGGGGTTCCACCAAGGCCCCATGTCGTGTTTGTGCACGTGGCATTGGCGTCACAGTTGTGCGTGCCCAATGTACATTCATCGATGTCTGCACACGCTGGGTTGCCATTAAACAGGTTGGTGCATTGGATGTGTTCGGCTGGGCCGCCGCAATTTCCGTTGTTGGTGGCGCATTCGTCCTTATCAACGCACGTGGCTGGCGCCCCCTCATTGTTTGTGCAGATCCAATAGCCACACTCATTTGTTGTGCCGCAGGGGCATTGGGGCGAAGTGCACTCATCAATGTCCGTGCAGGTGATGCCATCGCCTTCCCAAAATTCGTTGCAGGTGCACGTAAAACCGTAGTTTTCGGTGTTGCCGGGGATCTTAACGTAGTTTTCGCACGTGGCGTTGGCATCGCAGTTGTGGGTGCCCAGGCTGCATTCATTGATGTCAATACACCCCGGATTGTCCCCTTCCTGGTTTATGCATGTGGACCATACGGCTGGGCCGCAATGCCCATTGTTGTTGGCGCATTCGTCCTTATCGGTGCACGTGGGCGGTGCGCCCTCATTGTTGGTGCAAAGCCAGTAGTTCCACCATGGGTAGCCGGGGGATTTACTCCCACAGATTTGTATTGCAAGGTCATTCTCATCTTCTTGGGTAATGTCGCACTCGTCAAAGTCGGTGCAGGTAGTGCCGTCGCCCTCCCAAAACTCGTTGCAGGTGCAGGTGGCGTCGCTGCCTGTGGCGCTGGACGAGCCGGCGCT
Source organism: Myxococcales bacterium (assembly GCA_963578115.1). Taxonomy (GTDB): domain Bacteria; phylum Myxococcota_A; class UBA9042; genus CAUZBV01. Next base: position 566 of record CAUZBV010000136.1, on the reverse strand, counting down.
GCAGGCGGGGGCTGCCGTGGCGTTGACATCACAAGTCGTGCAGCCGGCAGTGGCCGTGTCGGTTCCGAGTTCCAACAACGAACCAGGGATACAAACATCGGTGACATATTGACCGGCGCCGGGCTCGGCGCAGGTGTCCATGACCGTGTTGGCTCCGATGGTCGATGAGGATCCAGACACACAGGCGCTGGTGACATACAAATCTGCGGTGGGTTCTGTGCAGGTGTCTACCGTCGAATTCACGCCAAGTGTTGTGCTGGATCCGGCATCACAGGTCGTCAAGACGTACTGGTTGGGGTCGGGCTCCTGGCACGGGCTGCATGCCGAGTCCGAGGTCGTGGTGCATGCTGTGGTTGTGTAGTTGCCCACACTGCATGTCGTGCACGCCACACAATCGGTGTTGGGTTCGCCATCGTCATCGAACGTGCCCGCTGCGCAGGCCGTACAGCCGGTGCCGTCCCCGGTAAAGCCGTCCTCGCAGGTGCAGGTCCAGCTGCCGTCGGTGTCGGCGCAGGCGGCGTTGTCGTCGCAATCGTCCAAGTCGGCGAAGCATTCATTGATGTTGA
>CAUZBV010000135.1:0-8283 GCA_963578115.1 Myxococcales bacterium | reverse complement strand
GCCTTCCGGCTCACGCCTGTCCCCGCCTTCCAAAGAAAACGGTTCATCCTCTCTCGAGCTTCGGACCCTTTCCAGAGACCCTTCCAAAGGCTGCCCAATCCTTTTGCCCCGGCAAGCCGAAACCAAGAAATGAACTCCTCTCGTGAGGTTCTCCCCCCCTCCAGCGTTCACGAATCAGCAGATCGGAGTCGCCCGGTTCCACCCGAGCACCATCCCTCTTCGGCCTTTCTCAGACCCTTGAGGGTTTAATCCCTACCAATTCCCGCGGCCTTGTTTCATACCGCTGCCGCTCATGGGGTTCCTACCCTACAGAGCTTTTCCCTCCCGAAGAACTCTACTCAGCTCATCACCGAGCGATACCCTCTCGACCTTCCCCCAGCATCCCGTAGAATGATGGTCGCGCCCTCAGGGCTTTCTGTCCTCCAGAAGTCCGTTTCCACGTCGGGAGTATTGCATCCCTCAGCAGCCCGATGCTCTCCTGGGCTTCCACTCGCCTCCACGGCTTTCGTGCTTCCCAAGTTGGAGTCAACCGAAGTTTCCTCATCCGCTCATGATCTTACCGTCCGCAGCCTTCAAGCTGACTTTGGACAGCGACCTACAGCGTATTCCGCTCGAGTCGCCCGGCATCTTCCGTTCTCACGGACGCCGGCCATCGTGGCGTTTCCAGGCCTCTCCGATTTGCAGCAAGCCACCAATCGAAGGTCGGCCTCGGCCCGCGCCACCGTTACCAGTAGCGCCTTCGCCCCATTTAGTGTGCACACCCCGTGCCAAAACGTAACACATTGAAATCATTGATGCGCAGGGCAACGCTTTCCACACAGTTCCTGATCATATTTTACCCACAAGTGTGGTAATTGCAGCGCAAGCTATTGGAATCGAATTGAATTTCACGGCTGTCCATATTGTGAACACTAAATCCCGATTTGTAGTGTAATTGAACATGCTGTGGAGTGTCTTTTCAGCCCACGCTTGATCGCTCTATGCCGGAATGATACCCCTTGTGGACATGACCATTGATTGTGTTCTCAGTGTAAACGTGTTTGTTGACCAATTGGACGCCGTAGCGGCGTTTTATGTGGACGGGCTCTCGCTTCCTCTCTCATCGAAGAGCGCAAGCCAGTTGTCGTTTTATTACGGCATGACCTCCCTCAACATTCATCAAGCGAGCGATGCCGACCGCCATTCGATAGGCCGACCAACGGGGCTGGGGTTGCGTACCCGTCACGCCAGTGACGTCGACCAAATCGTGAAGCGTTTACGAACCAAGTTCACTTCTCAGGCCAATATCGCGACAGAGTCATGGGCGCGGGGCACCCGCGTGAACATCACGGATCCTGCGAACAACCAGTTGACCATTTGGGGCACGGATGATCCCAATGACGACGAATTTCCCCATCTCTTTGAGGGTCCCAGCATCGTGACGATTCCATCGCGAGACTTGAGGCGTTCGTTGGGGTTTTATTACGGCGTTCTTCAGCTTCCCATGATGGAGCAACCCAATCCGCAAACGGCCATTTTCTTCCACGACGGATGCCGACTGATCGTCACGGCGAACGATCCGTGGTCACCCGCACCGCCGACGACCGGCGAATCGGGCGTGTGCCTGAGTACCACGGATCTGGATGGCCTCGTCCACAACTTGGAACATCATGGGATCAGCCTCGCCGAACCCATTACAGGAAACAGCACGATTCGGGGCGCATCCGTACGCGATCCCGACGGAAATCTGCTGACGCTTCTGAGCCAAATATAGTGGATTTCGGTCGCACAGGCGGCACGGAAAACACGGCTTTAAGACCAGCCCCATCTGATTTGCCTTCTCTCTTGCGGAGTCGAGTTTTCCGCGTTAAGGTCTCAATCAATGCTCAAGCGGTTTACCCAATTTCTCCAAACATTTGTCGTTCGCGCCGTGGCCATCGTCATCCTGATTGCGGCATTCCAATACGTGTTTAACGCGGAGAGTCGCGTACGTCATGATAGCCTCCGAGACGAGCTGGAACGGATGCAGAACGAAAATAGAAAGCTCGTGGATGAGATCGAGTATCTACGACTGCAGGTCGGTGCCATCAAGACCGATGAACGGTATTTGGAAAAGATGGCCCGCCAAGAGTTCGGGATGATCAAGAAGGACGAACAGATTTATCGGTTCATCCCACGCTCAACCCACTGATTCTTGCTGACAGATCCCCCCCCTTACCCGCCACGGGGGTAAGGCGTCTTCGTTGACGCAATGATACGCTACAGAAACCCCTTCATGAGCAGAAGCTCCGCGCGACACGCCGCCTTACTCCGCTCGTCATGGCCACCCTTTTTTGCTCTCTCCGTGGCGGTGACACAACTGTTGGTGGCCGGCCCATTTTTCTGACACAGCGTAGCGGCCAATGTCCGGCAGGGGCGACTGCGGCGTCCCCCTTCCACATGGGTTCGGTACCAGTCCAGCGCCCCCTGGCAACGATCTTCGCGGAGGTCGGGCCCTCGCCGCTCCAGCCGGTTTCGAGCTTCCCCGCACTCTTCTGAACCCTGCCCCAACAACGCACAGACTCGGTCAACCAACCCATCGCATGGATGCTCTCGTTCTTCGGCAAACCCGGAAACCGGGCGAGCCCGTGGCATCAACGGAGCAGGCAGGCGCCGATTGCTCGTCTCTTCTTTGGTTACTGGTGCCTCAAGCGAGTTGGCTTTCGTCGTCGTCTTGATGGCTGTTTTGGACGATTTCGGTGCGGTTGAATCCTCTGCACGACAGCCCAAAGTACCCACAAAAAGGAACGCGAGTAACCATCGCGCACGCCGACTGCTTAGAGCCCGCCAGTACACGCAATCACGCTCCGTCTTCGGTTGGTCTATTCGATTCACCCCCCGAGCAATACACCTGCAGTGACGGTCGACGCAAGCACTGCTTCTTCGAATTTCGATGGTTTTTTTGACGCAACGCTGGAAGTGAATAGGCTGATAGATGGGGAACAGGCTCGCTTTTATCCGGTTCGTACAGAAATTTTCGGAGGTCATGAGGCATGCGCGTCATTCAGTCCATTCTCAATTGGAGGGAGTTCACCACTACCCAGAACCTACTCTTCACGTTGCGTCGAATAGGCCCACCATTGCCAGGATTGGTCTTGTCAGTAACAGCCCTGTGCCTCTTGGCGATAGGCACCCTGTCATCGCCGAGCTCGGTGCTGTCGATCACGTTGATTGGACTGATCGGATTGTCGATCCTTGCACGGGTGTTTTGGCCACAAAGAACCAATACGACGCGAGACCAGACACTGTACACGCTGAGCATGTTCCTACCCGCCCTCACCGCCGTGTGGATTGCGATGGCGGGACTTCCGCTCCTGGGAGAACTTCTGTTCCCGGTCGCTCTGTTAACAATGGCCTGGGTGGCCGCAACATTGCCGCGAAACATGCTGGCGATCGCGGCAGCCTTTGCGTGCGCTCTGGAAGTGAGCCTGTTCCTGGGCAAAGGGGCCTGGGCTGCGGATGTGCCAGCCATGAGCTTGCACTTGTTCTTTGTCTTGGCCTTTGCCTTGGGTGGCCTGCTCTTGTTACGCCGCGAAGTAGTGAGCACCCGCATACGTACACGATCAACCACACGGCGAAACCTAGAAAACCTCACGGCACAAGCCGATTCTCTGGGCTTAACCCTCTCCGATAACGCGCCCCTTCTGTCGACCAAAGAGCACCTCAGTCAGCGACTTTCATCCTTGCATACGGCCTTTGAAGAACAACTTCGTCAAACTCGACTGGTGACAGGTGCTCACTCCGCCATCCTGATGATGAGGACCTCTCCAGACGGCTTCCATGTATGCCGCGCGATCACACCGGACCAGAGCCGCCTTAACACAGACCATGTATCCCAACGAACCGGCCTGCTCGCGCTCCTGGCCCATCAACCCAAAGACTCGGGGAGTCATCAAGTCCTGCGAATTCATCCCATTGAAGGACACATCAATGATTCACTGCCCTATTACACCGAAACACCGTCCGAGCTTCAGAGTTTAATGGCCGCAGGCATCTGGCAAAACGACGAGTTGGTGGGAGCGTTGTGGCTGGACAAAGCGGGAGATGCGCCCTTTTCCGATGCCGACGCACAACACGCAGAGCTCGCCATCAGACAAATCACGCGGACGCTGAGCGTGGAGCACGATCTGTTGAGTCTGTCCCATCGCACCGACGTACTCGAACACTTCATGAAGGCCACCGAAACGTTGATTCAGGCATTTGAACCGGGCGAGGTTCATCGTGCGGTCTTGGAAGCAGCGGCCCGTTTCACGCCCTTGCGCTATGGTGCCCTGGTTGTTCTCGACGCAAAGTCGGGCGACGCGAAAGTGGTACACGCCGTCGGAGAGCGAGCACATAGGGGTGTTCAAATCGACGCCAACCCAGCGGGTTCTATCGCAATGGCTGCCATTCGTACTGGCGCCATCTCTCCTGTTTCGCATCGTTGGAGTGATGGCAATGGCACACTCTGCGGTCCGGGACTGGGACCGGACCTGAAAAATGACGATCCCGTCTTGGCGCTCCCGCTCACCGTGCGAGACACCGTAATCGGCGCGTTGGTTCTTGTTCCACACCAAGTGGTCAATGAAAAGACGCTCGAGGTACTCACCTTATTGGCCGGTCAAACCGCCATGGTTGTGGAACACGCCCAGTCTCTGGCCGATTTGTCGGCACGTGCGACGACCGACTCCCTGACGGGCATCGACAACCGCGCCACGATTCAGCAGAAGTTGGAGCAAGCAATGGCCCGGGCCGACCGCAATCACCACCAAGTTGCGCTGCTGATGTTGGACATTGACCACTTCAAGCAAGTCAACGACACACACGGTCACCAGATGGGTGATCGCGTCTTGGAGAAAGTGGCAACCGTTCTCGACCACTCCAAACGAATCAACGACGCCGTTGGACGATATGGCGGTGAAGAGTTTGCGATCGTTCTGGAAAACACGGGCGACGCAGGGGGCCGTTTGGTCGCGGACCGACTCCGAAAACACATCTCGGATCTGCCACTCCGGGGGGCCACAGGCACATTCCGTGTGACGGTTAGTGTCGGTTTGGCCGTCTATCCTGACAATGGGGGCACCACGGAGGAGTTGGTCCAACGGGCGGACAACGCGTTGTACCAGGCGAAAAACAACGGTCGAAACCAGGTGCGCGGCTACCTCGACACAGCACCGAGCGTGATGGCACCGAACACGTTGTAAGGGAAACTTTCTTCGAGGGTTGTTTGCGGCCACTCAACGTCCGCTTCGGAAGCTAGGAGGCTTCTGGTGCCTGGCCCTGAACTGTCACGGTTAAGATAGCGTCTTTCGCGTCGCCATACACGTATCGGCACAATTCTTCGAACATCCAATCTTCCATGCCGAAGAATTCAACCGCAACACCGCCTTTTCGATCGCTCGTTTGGACGTCGATCCGCACGACCTCACCGCTGACTTTGAGATCGTGGTCGCCTTCGGTTGATGGAAAGGACAAGTCGATGCTCTCTCCAACATTGAACGATCGTCGTGGGATGATTAACAGGCCCATTGGATTGATATCGATAGCCGTCCCAGTCGTCCATTTCCCATGGATATGATCATGGATTCGCACCTTCGCTTGAAACGGTTTTCTCGGAAACTTTCGATCGTCAGATGAACCAGACACCGTATTCTCCCCTCATTCGGCTAAAGAGGCGCGTTGCCAACAGCCCCTTTACCCTGGACAATGGACACGCTAGGCTTGTGACCGTAGCGGTACCGTATCACAAAGAGTTCGGGCACGCACGAGGGATGTTGACGAATGCAGAAACTAGGAATGATTGGCCTCTTTTTCCTGCTGGTTGGATGTGGACAAAGCCCTGAACCGAAGCAAATCACGGCCACCACGTGGAACGTTGGCTTGGCCCATGGCTATGTTGCTCTCGCACAAGCCCGCCTGGGCCCTGTCGTAGACGCATTGGCTGCGATAGACAGTGACGTTCTTTGTCTTCAAGAGGTGTGGAGCGCAGACGACCAAATGACGGTCCGTGCCGCACTGGAGAACGCCGGCTATGAGGTCCACATCTACGTGACGGACGGTGGTGGAAAAACGGGAGGCTGCACAGAAGAAGAAGCGGAGCCACTGAAACAATGCGTGTTTGAGAACGCATGTGACCAAATTCCCCAAGACCAACTGGTTGATTGCGTGACGGGCAAGTGTGGGGAGACACTGGCTGGCGTAAGCGGAGACTGTACAGGATGTCTGGTGCAAAACCTGTCTCTACCGGTGGTGGAGATCATGGAAAAATGCATTGGCGTCACAGGGACCGGCGTCTTTAGCTACGACGGCCATAACGGATTGGTGTTGGCCAGCAAGACCCCAATGACGGACATCGTCGAAAAAGACTTCGATGCCTCCTTAACCTATCGCTCGTACATTCAAGCATTCATTCCGGCCCATGAAGTGACCGTCGTGTGCACGCATCTTACCGCAAGCCTGTCCGCACCCTATGCCGGTTCGTACAGCGGGTATGAAGAAGAACAAGCACAACAGGTCGACCAGCTCGTCACCGAATTGGACACAGGGCAGCGCATCATCTTGATGGGAGACTTAAATACCGGAATTGATTCCACCGCAAATGACATCGTTGGCGAGCTGCCCAACAACTTCATGAAGCTTAGCGATGCCAATTGGACCAGCCATACAATGGGCGCATGCACCTGGTGCCCTGCGAACAACACGTTAATCGGCAGTGGTCCGGACCGCACCATCGACCACATTCTCACCAACGACGTCTGGTCGGCCGCACTCACAAGCTCCAAGGCACGCATTCTGGATGGAACGGTGATGGTAACAGGCCCGGACGACGAAACTGTCGAAACCAGCCTCAGCGATCACTACGGGATGACCGTAACGTTAACCTGGCCTGACGAAGCCCCAGCAGAATAAAGAGCCCAAGAGCCACCAACACACCAGGCCCCGCGGCGCTGCCACCGCTTTGAACACTTTGACAACCTCCACTGGTTCCATGCGACGGCAAGGGGGGCGGCTGATTCGGGTCCGGGTTCGTGCTGGGAATATTCACACAGATGAACAGTCCCGGTCCGTCTTGATGCAAACATGTGCGTCCCTCACCACAGTACGTCGACAGGGGATCACAGGGTTGAACACAGACAAGATGCCCTCCATCCATGGCCTCACAAACGAGGCTCTGACATTCAGAATCCCATGTGCAGGCTCCTCCCAACGCGGTGGATCCAACCGCGGAACACATGCCACTGGACGACCCAATCTTCACACGCAAACAATCCTGCCCCGGCGGACACGAGCTCCCGCCCACCACACATGGCTCTCGACAGATGCCGTCGACACAGGCTTGGCTGATGCATTCAGCCGAGGATGCACAGGGATTCCCACTGGGTGTGCAAGCCTGGCTTCCACCGACGGTGCAGTAACTATCTCCACCCATAAAGGGTGTGCATTGCATGCCACAGGGACACTCGTTGGGTGACCCACAAGACTGGCTACAATACGCACCGTTCTCTCCGACGATGGACAAGCAGAAACCGGAGACACAGTCGCTGGAGAACTCGCACGTTTCGCCCAACTCTCCTTTTCCGGCGGGTCCTCCCGTGGACGGAATACAGGCTCCACCAGACGATCCCTGGAGCGGGTAACAATCATGGTTGGCCGGGCAATCGCCCAAGGCAGGAGAGCAAGCTTCCCGACATTTAAAAGTGTTGCCGAGCCCGACACACAAACCCGACTGGCATTCGCTGGGGCTCGTGCAATCCTCACCCGGCCCCTTGTTGGCACCGGATCCGCTGCTCGGAATGCACGCGCCCGACGATGTACCCTGGAGTTGGTTGCACGATTCACCGCTTGCACAGTTGTTCATACCCACTTGGCACGGTTGTCGGCAATAGGCGCTCGCCCCATTGAAGGAGCCCACGCACAGCCCGGACTTGCATTCCTGCGGGTTGTTGCACGCCTGGCCATTTTCCTTCGTAGCACTGGGCCCAGTCCCACCACTGTCCGGATAACAAACACCACCCGCGGCATTCGAGTACTCCAAACACTTGTAGCCGGACGGACAATTGGCGTCCGTGTTGCACTCTTGGGTACAGATTCCGCCAGTACCGGTTTGCTGACACATGTAGGGTTGCTTGCAATCCCAATCGCTGGCGCAAAGCTCGCCAAAGCTCTTGGTCCCCTCGGGAATCTGAGCCGATGTGCCTCCACACAAGCTATTGATACAGGTCAATTTGGCCACATACGACTCGTTTCCAGACCCATCTTGCTCATTAACGTAGGGACAGTCATCAT
>CAUZBV010000134.1:0-8295 GCA_963578115.1 Myxococcales bacterium | reverse complement strand
CCACCGTAGGCGCGTTGGCGAGCTCCGCATCTTGCGTGTCTCGAAACACGCAGCTGTCCTGAGCCGTGTCCCCACCGTCCGGATCCTTCCATTGGGTGCAGGTGCACACCCGAGGCTCGTTGGAGGGAGCCGCCTGCGGAAGCAACGTCACCTGCGTGCAGGTGGGCGGGGTGTTGAGAATCGTCACCGACGCTTCGCCGTGCGCCGATGTCTCCACGGCGTTCACCGTGACGGTCCACGTCTCGCTCTTGCTCGTGGCATCGCTTGGGACCGTGGTGCCTTCCAAGCCGCTGTCTACGGCGTCTTTGTTCCAATGATACAAGTACGTGACATCGGCGGAGTGCCCCCCGACGATGCTCGCGGTCAACGGTTCGGACGTCGTCGGGTCAGCCGGCGCGATAACCACCGCCAGCGCAACCTCTTCGGCAACGACGTGCAATTGGATCGACGCCGACCCGGTCGCCCCCTTTGAATCCGTCACCGTGAGGGAAATCTGGTGGATCCCGACGTCGAGCGATTCGAGGGTCATGGTGACGATGCCGAACGGATTGGGCTTTCCCGTGCCCAGCTCCCCTTGCCAGTCCGAAACCCATTGGACCGTTAGGGCTTCGGACGTGTCCTCGCCATCGTACACCTTGCCCACAAAGTCGACGGACTGTCCGCTGGTGACCGTCTGTCCGTCATTGGGACTGTCGATGGACGCACTCGGAGACGTGTTGGTGTCGATGGGTGCCGCGTCATCCGCCGCGGTTCCACCGCCCGAGCACCCACCGGCTGACAGCAACGCGACGATGCTGAAGGCCAGCACCCGAATCCAACAAGGGCTTGTCGAACGAAATCGACCGGTCATGACTCCTCCAAGAACCCGTCTTTTCTCTGTTCAACAGATGGTAGGGACAAAGAGGACGTGAATCAAGAAGGGCGAGCCTTCTCACCAAGCAAGGTCACCAACGCGAAGTGAATGCGCCTCTGTTCCCCCGTTGGTCCAAACGAACGTTGTTCGAAATGCCCGAACCGCCGGCACCGGTGTGGCTATTCTCAAAGCAGGCGGGCGCGGAGGGTGGCCAGGTCTTCCTCTTCGAGGCCCCCTTCGCGCATCCAGGCGGCGCGGTCGAATGTGCGGAGGGTGTCCACGACCACCCGGGGGAGTGTCTTGCCCTGCTCCGCCATAAAGTCTGTGATGATGGGTGTCATATTGGTGATGCCTCGGTGCTCGTAGAATGGGCCGAGGTTTGGCTCGCTCCGCAAGTAGTCCGCAATGATGTGTTCGTCGTCCACACCCAGCAAGGACAAGAGGAGGATGGTTATCATACCGGTTCGATCGCGTCCCAACCCGACTCGCTGAGCGCGTCCAATGAATCGGACCGGACCACGGCCCCCTCACGGACAACCTGGCCTTGTTTTGTGGGGATCCCACCCAGATCCCGAACGTTGAAACACCCCTCCCAGTTCAAACGTTGCTCACTCGCCATGCTGTTCTCCTAAAACAGAGGCCCGCGTAAAGTACCCAGCCTTCGTGTTACCCGGACAATAACCCAACGCCGACGGTTTAAAGGATGAGTTCAAGTCCGCCTACCACCGATCGGAATCAATGCGGATGGAGCAGGTTAGCGTCAGCTGGCACGCCAAGCGCGCAGCCGACTGCCCGGGCGCGTAGATGTCCAGCACATCCCGTTCGTGGTCATTGGGCTGTGGCAGGGCCCCGTCCAGCGCTTCGACCCAGACCAAACACGTCCCGCATCGGCCATCTTTGCACCCAAAAGGGATGGGCGAGGCCGCGCTGTCCATGCCCTCGGCCAAAGGCGTCCCCTCGGGCAGCTCCATGGCCGGGGTGTTGGGCTTGGTGAAATGGATCTGATGAGAGGACACGGTGCATCACCTGCTAGAGAATCCAGGGAATCAACGCCTTGCGCTCCGACGGATACTCGGAGAACGTCTCTTGGTACCATCGATGGTGGGTAATTGCACGGGGCACCAAGTTGGCCGCTGTCCACAGTGCAAAGAGCACACCGGACAAGGACCACGTCAGCAGCGCCCACCCACACCACTCGATCAGCTCGCCCAGATAGTTGGGACACGACACTCGCTGGAAGAGCCCACCGTGCGGAATCTTGTAGCCCGTCTCGCCGGGCTTGCGCAGGTGCAACAACACATGATCGGCGCGCAGGTTGATCGCAAACCCCACCACAAAACACAGCAGGCCGCCCAAGAAGCGCGGGTCGCTTAACCAAGCCGAATCCTCCATGGGTGAAAACGCAAAGAGTTCACGACCGATCAGGTACGTGTTGGTCAGATTAAAACTCAAGGCCGAGAGCCCAATGGTCAAGGGGATGGGCGATCCACGATCGCGACGGATCCACGCGTACAGGAAGCTCCGGTGCAGGTAATGGAGCAGCCACAACCCCAGAAAGAGGGTGGGAACCAAAGCGCGGGTGTTCCCAAGCAAGTACCAAACAAGCATGCCCACGGGCGCCGCGAACTCCATGAGGATCCAGCCACTGAGAAAGGGAAGCTTGGGTCCCCAGCCATCCCGCAGGTTTCGACCATAGGGGGCTGGAACAAACAAGAGTAGGCAGAACGTCAGCGGGGCCAAGCCCAGCCAAATCCAAAAGAGGACCGTGTAGAAGCCGGCTTCCGTCACACCACCTCGCTTGAGCTCATTCGGTCTCGTTGTCTATGTAAAACGCCGATGAGCCCTTCATGGAACATTCCGCGTGGCTCGCGGATTCATCCCCGTAGCCAAAACGCTGGAAGGTGGACAGGATGCCATCACAGTCCAGATCCGCGTTGGCTGTGACCGTGAATTGTGCGGCGGCCAATGTACCCGACGACTCATAGGTGTAGCCGAAGTAGTGTTGATCGTTCATTTGAAAATTGAGCGCACTCCACGTCTCCGTGGTCCATTGCGCGGTGTTCACATCACACCGGTCGTCTCCGTCTATGTCATTCGCCCCGCCACAACACTTCTTGCCAGTCACGTCCGGTGTCATGACCTGGCTCGCAGGAAACTGGCATTCGATCTTGAGACCCGTGCCGGCAGCGACGCGCGGCGCCGCGTAATAGTGCGAAGACGACTTGTAGATCTTGTCCAACTGGTCGATGGCTTCGGTGGTTTTGGCGCGACGCATGTACTTGACGAACGCCGGAATGGCCACAACCGAAAGACCGCCCAAAAGGCCCACCTCCGGAACGCCCAGTTTCACGCGAACCACCACGCCCCCGTTGACTTTTTTGGTTTCCACTGACTGGAGCGCCGCCTTTCCATAGTGGTAGCTGGTGATCGCCTCGAACGCCCTCTCCATATTGTCTGACAACCGATTTTCGTCGTACAACTCCTTCAGCATCACCTGAGCCTGCGTTCGGGCCACCTTCAACATGTTGTGCAGTTGGTCGGCAGACAACGCGTCGCCAAATACGCCCAACCCCACGTCCCCTGCCTTATTGGTTCCAGCGGCTAGGCTGTCCAGGGAGATCCCGCGCGGCGCTCCCACCTCACGCAACAACTCGTCGAGCGGCTCGGCAGCCCCCAAGTAGACGAACAGGGTTGGAGCGTTCCCGATCGCCTTGCTCACAGAAAACGCCAGATCGCCCATGGTGTCCGATGCCGCCAGGGAGGGTTTTTTTCCATCGGCCACGGCGGTCATCATGGTCAATCCGTTGGCGTTGGACAACCACAACACGTTGCCGTCTTTGATCACCCACAGCTCGCCTTCCAACTGATATGCCGACCTTCCATCCATCAACATGGACTCGCCTTTGGGCCGGAAGCTCGACCAATTCCCGGTGATGGCAACCAATGGGATATCACTAGCGGCCATTCCGAACACCGCAAGATGTTTGGCGTCCAGGACATTGAAGCCAAACTTGCGGGTCGACATCGCCCCCAGATCCTTGCGCAGCCCGTCCATGTTCTTAAAGGCTTTCATGGAAATGATGCCGCCGGACAACGTCTTGAACCACTGGGGCACCTTTCCACCGGACCGTTTGGTCCTCTTCCGGGCCGCGACTTCCACGCCCAGGGGAGCCTCCGCTTCCGTGGCCGTCGTGCTTGGATTCGATTCGGACGCTTGGTCGGTGCCACTCTTCTCTTTGCCCTTGTTGCACGAAAAAGTAACAACGATCGACAGACACAATACCAGCCAGATTCTCATGGGGTGTTCCTCGGTGTTTAATTGGATAGCTCTATGAATGCCACGGGCACATCGTCGATGCAAGGGTCGCGATGGAAGGAGTAAACCCGAGCCGAAGAGTCGCGGTACTAGAGGAGTTTAAGGAGCAGTTTGGGCAAGGCGTTGGCATGGGCCTGCATGGCGATGTTCGCCTGCAAAAGCACCTGATTGCGCACGAGTATGCTGGTCTCTTTGGCCACATCCACATCGCGGATACGCGACTCTTGCGCCACCAAGTTGACACGCATTCCTGCCGCATGATCGCTGGCACTTTGGAGCTGAGCCATCTCTGCGCCCGCTCGAGCCCGAGCCGTTCCCAAGGTCACAATGGCCGCATCCAAAGCGGTAATGGCCGTCGTGGCTTTGGCGACGGTGCTCACGGTGCCCCCCGAAATGTTTAATCCGGCCGCGCTGATGTTCACATTGTTCAAACCGATGGCAATCTGAAAAGCCGCGCCACTGTCCGCACCGACCTGAATGGTCTTGCCGGTAAACGTCCCGTCCAAGAGGTCCGTACTATTGTACGTTGTGCTCGTTGCAATTCGTGACACTTCGGTGAGCAACGATTGATATTCGATGTTGATATTTTCCCGATCGGCGCTGGTCAGGTTGCCGTCCGAAGACGCCTGAACAGCCAACTCACGCATGCGCTGCAACGCAAGCGATGTTTCGCCCATGGCGCTGTCAGCCGTCTGAACAAGATTGTGTCCTGCCAACGCGTTGGAGGAGCCCACCGCCAGTCCACGTATCTGTGCGCGCAGTTGTTCACTCTGGCCCAGTCCGGCGGGATCATCGGCGGCCCCATTGATCCGATAACCGGATGACAGCCGCTGCAGACTGGTGGCGATGTTTGCAGAGATCCCCTTCATGTACCGTTGGGCGACCACCGACTGCACATTGCTACCAAAAGAAATCAACGTTTCGTTCACTCCCGACAGATTGCCTTAGGGGAAACAATTCCTCTGGGGTGCCCGGTAACCGCCCCGGTCCGGCAACAACCCGCAAAAATGTTTCCTTAGGGGAAGTGTAACGTTCAGAAGTAAAAAGAAAAAGGGTTTTTTATCGTGACAATGGCCAACAAACTTAAGAACTATCTGGAATCACCCCGTTATTTGGACGATTCCAATCCGATCTCCAGCGCACAGAGTGGTTCGTTCGTAGCCCCCAGACGTTTCAAGTCGAAGAGACGGATTCGATGCACTGCCTTGGGAAAGGCCTTGAGCTCATTGCGACGCAACCAATCCTTTAGCGCGGTCGCCTGTTCCATCACCGTCTCGACGCCGCCTTGGTGCCAAATGCGAGCGACCGATTTCGCTCGAAAACGCGAGGCACCGTCCACCTCTTGCGTGATGGGCACACACACACGCCACCCTTCTGGTGCTTGACCTTCGATCAATACACCGATGCGGCGATCCAACGCAGCACCGCGACTCTCCACCCGCGCCTTGAGGGATTCAATTTTTTGAGTGACCACCGATATCGAACCCATTGCGTCTGCACACAAGCCCCAAAATGGGCGGGACTCCGTGCGTTCAGTAGCACCATGGGCCACAGACTCCAGGGCCTCCCAAAGCATGGGCGAAGGGTTGTCAATCCATTCCAGTTTCTCAATGTTTTCGATGCGCGGGCTTGCGCCGCTCGACAGGGATTGAAGACGCCCAGTCTTCTCGTCGATGCCAGCGAGCACCATATGTTGCTTGTCCGTTGAGGACACCACCAATTCCGTACGTCCCCGCACATCCACATTCGCACTGTCCATCAGACCATGCCAATACAACACTCGCGCAAAGAAGGCTTCACGGTGGACTTGGGTACGCTCATCCTCTGTACACGGATAGGCAATTCGGCCCTGTCGTACAAAGCACGTGCCACCGATCAACCCGCTTCCTTGGCGAACAGGTACTTCGCCCTGCCAACGAACCGAATTTCCGTTCTCATGGTACGCCACCCACGTGTCGCCCAGGTGGACCTTGTAGGCCGGCGCCGAGGGAGCCCACTTGGCGGCGCGTTTCCACAGTTGCTCGGACGTGGGCAAATCGTCGGGGCCAATCCGACCCAAGACCTTGGGCGCTTGACGCGTGGCTACTTTCGGTTTGAAGGCCAACCCATCATTGGGATCCCCGTCCGGTCGTGGCCCTTCGCCCGGTTTCATCGGCATTTGATCCGGAGGTACATTTTCCGGCGTCCCTTCCGGGCCATGCTCCGGGCCGTGGGTCGGGTTGTGCGTAGCGACGTTCTCCGGTCCTCGTTCCGGCTCCGGAATGTGATCCGCCAGGGGACCAAGCGAGCGCTCAAACGCAGGGGCGATCGCGGCCATATACACACGCTCGGAGGGAAGCGCCTCCGGGTGCTTGCAACCGACCAGCACCCAGACAACCCCCATGGCAAAGCAAACCCAACGCATGGAGCACAGTGTGGCGATGGGAACCGGTTGTGTCAATGTTCCGAGTTCGTATTCGCGGGGGCTTCTGAGGCGCCATCCAGGGGCGATCCGCCCAGCTCCGCTGGCCGCAATTCATACACAACCTCGTCTAGGGACTGCTCGATGGTCATTCCTGCACAACGCCACTGGTGAACAATCCGAGCCACATCCCGTACGGCGCTATGAATTCGGCCATCGCTGCTGACTTCACGCAATTGCGAGCGATTGAGGAAAGGGACAAACGAAGCGGCCAACGTCGTCGGCGTGTATGGATTGGATACGATGGCCTCATGCACCGTGAGACGAAGGGACCATTTTGGATGCTTTGCCACCAATTCGATGATGTCCGCCAGATTGGGGCGTCGAGCAACAACACGAACCACGTCCTCTTCCACCAAGAGCGGGTTGTCGAGCAAGATGGCCAACACAGAGACCGCTGGATCCAACGTCAAACGAGTGAGGACATCACGTTCGTTGCTTCGAGCCATGGTCTTTCGAGTTCCCAGTGGAACATCCCGCAAGGTCAAGTCCATGAGCACGTCGTTGGTCCGCGCCTTTAGGAGCGCGGGGGCTCGGAGTAGCAGCATCTGGATGGGAAGCAGATCCGCGTCGCATGCGGCCAGGTACAAGTCCTGAGAACGTTGGTATTCAAGGCCTCGCCCAGCCAACAAGCACTGTATCAACGCATGGAAAGTCCGCCGATATTCGGGCAGGTGTCCCATTGTGATCAAGCGATGTACCACGGCCACCAACTCCGCTGGATCCGTCTCAGACACGAAGCCCTGAACAATCGGTGGCCACAAGCGATTGTCCTCGATGGCGCGCACTCCCCGGGTCAGATGGGTAGTGTGTTTCGCAATCGATTCTTCGCTTACACTCATCAGCGCAGATCCATGTGCAGAATCGTGGTCATGCCGGGCGAAATCTTGACCGTGTGTTCTCGCACAAAGCCCCCCTTCTTCTGGGCGCTCTCCAAGCGAAGTTTGTGGTTTCCGACCGTCAGCTCGTACCCATAGAGGGGGGTCTCGTGCCCAATCGAGCGGTCATTGATAAACACCTTGGCCACCGGAACCGTGGTCAGATTCAAATACCCGTAGGTTCCGGGCTCAAAGAACACGTTGCGAAAGGGGAGACTCCCGGCCAGCGCGACCACCTCGGAACGTACGTGATCAATGATTTGAGCGTATCGGGGATCAGCCTGCGCGTTGGGATCATGAACCACAAATCGATGAGCCTTTCCTCCGTAGACGACTTCCACTTCATATCGAATGCCTGCCATGCTGATCGCCGGCTTTGGGGCATCGGGCAAGGACCATGCACCGGCGGAACGAACGGCCTTCAAGAGTTGCTCGTAACGCTTCCTGCGAACCAAGCTGAGCGCATGCAGCGATTCGTCGTAGTTGATGAGCGACCGATAATGGGTGGCCACGGCTGTGCCACTCCGCCACACAATATCGTATCGCACTTGGTTGTACGGTGTGAACCCGCCCACGGCGACCACGCTAACCAGCGAGCCATCCAAGGGGTCGGCATCGGCAGCCAGCACCGCCAATGGCAACAACATCGCAAACAAAACCAACAAAGCCGACTGTGGCCTGGTCATAAATATACGATGGCACTTACCCCGGCACACCGCAACCACAAGTGACGATCGCCAGAACCCTTGCTACACTGTCTGAACGTGAGCCGAGCCTTGCCATTGTT
>CAUZBV010000133.1:0-8331 GCA_963578115.1 Myxococcales bacterium | reverse complement strand
CCTCAGGCATGCCTGGAAGACCTTGCTCAAATGCCAGCCCCACGACTCCATCTGCGGCTGCTCCACCGATGTCGTTCATCGCGAAGTGGCCGTTCGAATTGATCAAGTGCGGCAAATGGCCCGGGCCCTGGCCCATCACACAGCGCGTACGCACGCCCAAGACGAGCGAGCCGACTGGGGCGATCTGCTCAACGACGGTGCCCCGGCGGGCATTGTGATCACGCATCCGCATCCCTACGAGGCGACCTCACTCGTTGACGTCGACCTCAATCTCAAAGCAGAGCAGATCCCCTTCCGACTCATGGGCCCCCAAGGGGAAGTCCCCTACGACATGATCGCCAATGAGCCGGAAGATCCAACCCTGCCACGAGAGGCCACCGACGCCTTTGTGGCGTCGGGTCAGATCGCCGACGCGTCCACGCGACGACTGGTCCGCTGCCAAGTGTTGGCGGAAAACATGCCCCCGCATGGTCTCCGTACGCTGGCCTTGAAGTCGGGCGAACCCCAAAAGAAGGCGATGGGAATGGCCGTCACCGAGCATAGCATCGCCAATGCTTTGGTCTCCGTGTGCGCTGTGAATGGCGGGCTCGAGATCACGGACAAGACCACGGGCACCACCATTACGCATCGTTTTGAAGACAGCGCGGATCTGGGCGATGAGTACAACTACACGCCCATCCTCGGCGATGTGCCTCGCACCACGCGTGACCTCTCCTTTGATTGCGTCACCGCCGAGAGACATACCGGGGCCACCCTGACCCTAACCGCCGATTGGAAACTGCCCGAAGGCGTCAATGAAGGCCGCGACGAGCGACAGGGCGAGGCCGCATCCAGGCTCTCCATCACGGCGACTTTGCTTCCCAATTCCCGAGCCGTCGCCATGGCGTTCACCATCCAGAACGCGTCCAAGGACCACCGTCTGAGGGCGTCCTTCGACCTGAACGAGTCGCCAACGCACTATCACACCGAAGCGCCATTCGATTGGATCGAGCGCCCGGCGGGAGAACCCGAGCAAGATCCGGCGTCGGTGGAATTGGCGGTAGCGAACCAACCGACGGTCTCCACCACATCCGTAGGCTTGGAGAGGGTCCGTTTCGGGCTGTCATCGGTGGGCCTCCGCGAGGTCGAACTCACCGGAGACGGGACCTTGCATCTGACGGTCCTTCGCTGCGTGGAGTGGTTGTCCCGCTCCGATCTGTGGAATCGCCCCCGAAACGCGGGGCCGGCGGTCCACACACCCGACGCGCAAGGATTGGGTGCCCACACCTTCCAGTACAGCCTGGGCTTTGTGGGTTCCGACGAAGATGCGGCGACCATTCATAGGGTACTGGATCCCCTCACATGGCGGGGGTTTGGTGTGAGCGTTCTCAACGCATCCGTGGGTGACCGGACCCTGCTCGCGATCGATCAACCCGGAGTGCGTCTGTCTGCCGTCAAGATCGCGGAAGAGGACGAGCGGATCCTGGTGCGATTGGTCGGTCCCTCCAGTGGACCCACGCTTCCAACCACACTGTACATCGGGCTGCCAGTAGACGAAGCGCACCTCTCGGATCTGGACGAGCGCCCCGGGACACCCCTGCCCGTCCAGACGGCAAAGGGCGGGGCACAAGTCACCGTCGACGTCCCTGCGCGGGATGTGATCACCCTCGCCCTGCAGGTTCCAAAGCGCTAGACCTCAACCGCACACAATCCGCGCAGGATCTTACCCATCCGATTATGGTATGCTCCGCCAAACGCGGCGAGGAAACGATGAGAATGACACGAAAAACAGTGGCCTGCCTGGCCTTTGCACTCATGATCATGGCCTGCGGGAGCTCCGGTTCGGACGAACCACAACCCGTGGACGACACCATCAGCGATACAGCGCCCCAGGACATACCGACGGACGCCGGCGACACCACGCCGCCGGACGACACGGATGAGCCGAACGACACGGACCCATCCGACACCACACCGCCAGACGACACCACGCCACCGGACGACACCACACCACCGGAAGACACGGTGCTCCCAGATACCACACCACCGAACCCGGACATCGACAACGATGGGATCCTCAATGAGGACGACAATTGCCCCGACACGGCGAACCAAGACCAAGCGGATTTCGACAAAGACGGTATTGGCGACGTCTGCGATCCGGACGATGACAACGACGGCACCAACGACTCGGCCGACACCTTTCCCAACGACCCCAACGAATGGGCAGACTCGGACGAGGACGGCATTGGCGACAACGCGGACGACGATGACGACAATGACGGACTCTCGGATGCGGAGGAGGCTGCTTTTTCCGACGATTGTGCCATCACCAATCCCCTGAACAAAGACACGGATGACGACGGAGTCATGGATGGGGAAGACGCGTATCCGAACGATCCCTTCCCCGCGTTCATCACCATGGAGAACACCGTGGGCAGCATTGAAGTCATCCTCTCCGATGGGCAAGGGGGATTTGATGCGCCTTTCCAGGTGGGGAAAGATCTTGGCCACCTGTGCGCCGCGCCGGAGTCCAACTGCAAGACCCCCTGTGCGGCCGGTTCCTATTGCAGCCTGGGCGTCTGTGAGCCGGAGGACGCCACCCAATGCATGGACCCCTGCGCCATGGGAGAAGCCTGTCGACAACGACTCTACCGGGGCATCAGCATCGCCGACTTTGATGGGGATGGCAAAATGGACTTCTTGGCCCACACCTGGCCCAAAGAGACCGACAACAAGCACCAGGTTTGGTTCTTCAAACGCCTGAGTGAACAAGGACAATTCCCCCAGCAATACCTGGGGCAGGTTAATCGAATGCTCTTGGGGACCACCGCGGACGTCAACGGCGATTACCAATTCGACATCGTGCGATACAACGTCGACAAACCCAACTACATCGCGGACGTGACTGGTACAACCTTCTTGGGCAATGGCATCATGGACAGCACGGACTGCGCCGTGGGTGGACCCACAGACGCGTGCGCCTTTGTGGTGGTCACGGATGTGTTCGACATCACGGCCGAGGTCGCCGGCCAATGGGGGATCCCGCGGGCTCGGGAAGCCCAAGATCTGACCCAAGACGGGCTCAACGACCTGGTGTTCGGGACCTACTCGTCCGGCGGCAATTCACCCACCAAGGTGTATCTTTTGACGAGCGACGGCGACGGCACGTTCAGTGGCCCCACCTTACTCTTCACACACAACGCCACCGGCGGCCAGGCGCCGACCAACTCCATGGTATTTGCGGACTTCACCAGCGACAAATTGGGCGATGTGATCGTAGGACTGGACGACGACGGTGACGCGGGAGCCGCCTGGCTCTACAAAGGGACTGGGGGCGGTAATTTTAGTGGTTCGTCCACCAAGGTGTTCGACATCAACAGCGGTACCAGCGGGGGCGACCTGGTGGGCAGAACCGGGTCGGCCAAGGCCTACGATTTCAACTTCGATGGCAACATGGATGTCATCCTGGGCTACAACTACCAAGTGGTCAGCAAACCGCCGAGCAAGCTCGTGCTCTTCTTTGGAAATGGGGATGGCACCTTCGGCCCGGAAACCCAAGTGGGTCCCACATGGCCAGGCAATGAAGCCAATCGCTTCCAAGCTCCCCAGCGGCTGTGTCCCTGGTATCAGGAACCCTAATCCACTACTTTTTCCGCGTCGGCACCACGGCTTTGGGGGCGCTACCACCCGGCCGCTTTCTATTTTTTCGAGTCAGACTACGCTGAAACCAACCGCCCGTCATGGCGTCGATGAGGCCCGTCAACTCCTCCATCCGAAGTTGTTTGGACAAGTACGTCGCCTGGTCCGTCGGAGGCGTCAAGATGAGGTCCACTTGCAGACGGCGGCGCATGAAATAGAGTCGCGTCGCCTCCTTCAACAATCCCTCCATGAGGCCGGCGAGAGACGCCACATCGAGTTCCTCGGCGTTGAAGATGAGCCGCGGCAAGTTCCACGTGAGCTTGCCTCGGATCTCGAAGGCGTCGCCACCCGAGCCCTTCACCACCCACGGAACTTGCGTCAGGCCTTTGGAGTAGAGTGTCTCGTCATTGAAGACCTCAAAGTTGAAGGTGTCCTCGTCAATGGTGGAACGCGCAAATCCGCCCGACACCTCCGCGACCGGTACCACGGCCTTCCAGGAGGCGCGGGTACGCATGGAGCTCACCTGCTCGCCGTTCACCCGAAAATAGCGCAGCGCTGCTTCTTGAACGGCGCGCACATTGGGCTCTAGTTTCAATTTGGCGATCTCTTGATCAATGTTGACTTGCGCCATCGCCGATGGCACGCCCCAACACAAGGCCATCATCCCAATTCCAATCAAACAATGCACTCTCTTCATTGATTTTCTCCCATTTCCAATTTACCAAACAAATCGCTGCCGGCATGGGTCCCACCCACGCCGGATATCGTCTCACCACTCCGCCAATTCAGTCCTTGGACCCATGCTAGACTCTCGTCAAAGAGTCCGCCGGTCAGGGCCGTCAGGTGTGCGGTCAATTCCTCCAAGCGCAACAAGACCATCAGCCGCCCGCGCACATTGTCCGGCGGCGCTGTGTACACCTGAATCAGGATACGCCGCCGCTCCTCGTAGAGGCGCTGCACTTCTGCGCGAAGCCGTAGATACAGGGCGTTGGCCTGGTTGAAATAGCGACCGTAGGGTGCCTCCTCCATGTGAAACACCGCTGCGGACAGATCCCACTTGAGGAAAACACCCCAATACGAAAACTGAAAGCCCTTGTCCCGCTGCAACTCGAAGCGCACGTTGTCCTCCAAGGAGGCCGTCCAAGGATCCTGTCGAAAACGCTGTGTCGGCACGAAACGGCCGCCCCC
The DNA here is from genome assembly GCA_963578115.1 of Myxococcales bacterium. GTDB lineage: Bacteria > Myxococcota_A > UBA9042 > CAUZBV01. The sequence goes on along the minus strand of CAUZBV010000133.1, from coordinate 3,522 downwards.
AGGAAGCAATGAATAGTCCGTATAGGTGGCGTCCAACCCCATCCCCGCGTCAAAATTCATGTATCCTGCAAACGCGTTTACCGTGGGGAGCCAACCACGCAAACGGGCTCGGTTGCGCAGCGCACCCAATGTGCCACGGTGTGCCCGGTGAAAGCGAAAGGCGGCGTCCATGGTTTGGGACAGGTTCGGTTCCATGGCAAGACGGGCCATCAAACCCTTCATTCCTTGCTTCTTGGGCACCTTGGGCGGGACGGAGCTCAGCCTCAATATCTCCGCAGAAGTCAACACCCACAACACATTGGGATCGGCCGGGTCAAACGTAATGTCCCGCGGAGACCACTCGGAGTCATTGATGTAGATAATGCTCCAAGTCTTTCCGCCATCAAAGGTCTCCCAGGCCCGGCGATAGGTGATGCACACTTGGTGTTGGCCGTCGCGCGGGTCAAACCGGATGTCGTACACCGCCACACCCGTGAACAGAAACCCTCCGGAGCGCTCCCATCGGATCCCGCCGTTCGCCGTCCGGAAAAGGCCATCGGCCGTTGCCACCGTCACAATGTCCGAGTTGTCTGGATCGATGGCGATATTCAACACGCGGTTTTGGGTGTCCAGCGTTTCGTAGTAGATCCATCGCCACGTTCGCCCACCGTCTTTGGATCGAAAGGCACCGATGGTCGTTCCCGCATAGATGATATTGGGATTTTTCTCATGGATCTCCACCCATTTGGTGGGCGCGGTGGACAACTGTGTGCCGGTGGGCCGCACAAATTTGTCGCCACCGTCCCGGGAAATCATCAGGCCTTGATCGGTACCCAAAAACACGATGTTCGGGTCCGTTGGATGGTATTGAATGACGTTGCACCACCGCTCCTTCAACGACCGCCCGGGGAACACATGGTCAAAACCCAACCCCCCGTCCGTGCTCTTGTACACCCCCATGGCGGTGGCCACGAGGATGGTGCGCGGATCCTTCGGATGAATCGCAACATGATTGATCGGGGTGGGCTCCATGCCTCGGAGGTTAATCAGCAGCTTGAGGTTCATCCCGATGAGACGAAAGCGCTTCTTCTTGAGCAGAGCTTGCATCCGCAGTGCCGCACGCGTGAGACCAATGCCGTAGCGCATGGCGTCACCGCCGCTGGCCTGGGCACCGCCACGGTCATGCAGCGAATAATCGCCCGCATAGCGCAATCCCCCTGGCCGTTTCAGCGACGCGAAGGGGCTGGGCCCCGAACGATCCTCATCCAGGTAGTTGATACCGCTCGTGCCGCCGGCGAGCTGATTCATGTCGGTCAAAGACACTTCCATGAATCCCTGCTTCTGCGCCAGATTCAATATGGGGTCCACCGAGAAGGGCGCACCGGACACTGCCGTTCGGGGGCGAATGGCACCGAAAAACTTCATACGTTGCGTGGTCAGCCGACCTTCCGTCCAACTCTGGCCACCGTCATTGGTGCCAAACACGAAGCCGTCAAAGCTCGTGACGTACATCGTCTTGTCGTCGGTCGGCGTATGCCTGAACTGGTGAAACGTCACGCCGCGCATGCCCACCTTGATGTTCTGCATGTACCGGGCAGGCGGCCTCGGCAGCTTTCGGGCCTCTTCCACCAGACGTTCGAGGTCCTCTTGTGCGAACGCCGGAGCGCACAAGGCACAAGTCAAAACCAACGCGGCCAGACTTCGCATGCAAACCTTCATTCAGCGACTATTTCAGCCCTTTGATGAACAGTTTGTACGGAAGATAACAATAGGAGTCACCATAGCTGCTGATCTGGACGTAATACACGGCATCATCACTGGTCGCGAACCCTTCGGCCCACACCAACGACTCATCATCACCCCCAACGTTTTGGCTCTTGGCGATGGCTTTGCCTATGCCGGTTTCACAATCGTCCAGCCCTTTGTACAGGAAAATATCCACATCCATGCCGCCGGGCAACTCCTGGGCTTTCACGGCGATCAATTCCGGCCCCAAAATGCTGGTGCCGTCGTTGCCCTTGAAGCAGAAATAATCCTCCTGATCCCACGCGTTGTCGATGGTGGGATACAAGGTTTCTTCGGGATCTTGGCCGAGCCAGTAACAGGACGCGCAGGTGTTGTTGGGTTCATAATCATCGGGATTGGTTTTGTCTTGCCCATCGCAGTCTTCATCAATGCCATTGCCACAGAGCTCCGATTGAGGGAATGTCGCGCCCAAGCAATTCCCCCAAGGGTTCCACTGGCAGCTGAGATTGCAGGTATGAACCCGTGTGCCGAATTCACAGACGCCCTCTTCCGTGTCCGGCCCACAAGAGCCTTCTTCTTGGCTTCCCGGGACACACACGCCACCGCCTTCGCAGCCGGTCCAGTCACCCCATTCACATGAGTCGAGACACGCCCGTGTGCGTGCTCCGCAATTGCCAACACCACAAGGCTGCGTATCCACCTCGCCAAGCGCACAGGGGCCTTGGTTTTTGCACGCGCCAAATTCACTCCACTGGCAATTCTGACCGCAGGTGCTGATTTTCTCGCCACAGTTGTCACACGCCTGCTCTTGCGTTTCACCGGCGGCACAACCTGCCGCGTCCACGCAGGGAGCGTAACCACCCCAGGTGCAGTTGTTCTGGCACTCGCGCACCTTTTCACCGCACAAGCCACAGCCTGCCGCCTCCGTGTCGCTGGGCACACAAACGCCCTCGGCTTTGCAGCTGCTCCAGTCGTTCCACACACAATTGGCCGAACACGCACGCATCTGTTGACCGCACATGCCGCACGGCTGAAATTCTTCCGCGCCTGCCTCGCAGGCTCCTTCGCCAGAGCAAATAATGGACCAGGACCACTTGCCGTCCGCACCACACTCCGCTTCCTTGGTGCCGCAGTTTCCGCAGCTTTGGCTGGCGCTTTGACCCGGCTCACACAGGCAATCCGTCGAGGCAACACACTCGCCCCATTGGCCTGCAGCGTCGCACGTTCGACTACCGTCCTCACAGGGCCCTTCACACGCCTCCGTCAATCCAGGAGTACAGACTGGGCAACCCTCATCAACCTTCCCGTTGCAGTCGTTGTCGATGCCGTCATCGCAGGCCTCGGTCGCCATCACGATTGGGGCGTCACACGAACCCCACAGCCCAGTGTTGCACGTCCGTTTCCCTTGGTGACAGCCCACATAGCAACTCTTCGTTTGGCCGCCGTTGCACTCGGTGCCCTTGCACTGGAACGCCTCACACACAAACGCGCAGTCGCCACGATCGGGCGGGCAACAATCCGCATCCAGCTGGCACTCCACTTCGGCCAGACACGTCCCGTCCGTCAGACAGGTATACCCTTCCGGGCACTCGTCCGAAACCGTACACAAACCGTCCTGCTTTTTCGTGCAAATCTCCTCGGCGCACACATAACCAACGGGGCAATCGAACGAGTCGATGCACGCTTCGGGAACGGTGTTGTCCACAGTTTTGGTGCCGCATCCAAAAAACAGGATGACCAGACTAAGAACACAGAATGCTTTCAATGGAGCCAAAAACCTCATGATATGAAACCTAT
>CAUZBV010000132.1:0-8434 GCA_963578115.1 Myxococcales bacterium | reverse complement strand
CGAATCAATGTACTGCCCTTGCACTTGCCGCCACTGCGGGACCGGCCCGATGACATCCCACTGCTGGTACAGAGCTTTATTCAGTCGGCGGCCAAGCGGCTCGACAAAGAGGTATCGTCCATCGATCCCGCCGCTCTACGTCGTTTGGTGCAGTATCCTTGGCCCGGCAACGTCCGGGAGTTGGAGAACGTAATCGAACGGGCCTGCGTTTTTACAGAAGACGTGATCATTGGTCCGGATGATCTGCCCGACCAAGTCGTGGGTACGGGTCGAAGCGTTCAGGTGTCGCTTGCGACCGGAGAGATGAGCATCAAGAAGGCCACACGGCAGATCGAAGAGGAGTTGATCCGTCGGGCTTTGTCGACCACCACAGGCAACCGGACCGCCGCTTCGAAACTCTTGGAAATCTCCCACCGTGCCTTGCTCTACAAGATCAAGGAATACGAAATCGACATTCCGCCGCGAAATCGACGCGACTGACGGGTGCTCACAGCGAAAAGTTCGTCGTATAGCAGCGCACTTTCTTGCGCTTTTGTTGACGACCTTGCAATGCGACCAACATAATCCCGAGGGGGGTTCATCGTCATGAACTCCATGGGGCCGATACCGTGGCACGGAAGAAAAACGCAGTAGGTTTGGACATTGGGTCCTCGTCGATCAAGGTTGTGCAACTCAAAGAAGGGGCCAATGGACTTGAGTTGGCGAATTTTGATGTGGTGCAGCTTCCGCAAGAGGTGGTTGTGGACGGTGTCCTCATTAATTTTAAGGTCGTCTCGGATACCATTCGCGAAATCTGGAGAAATCATAAGATCCGAAACAAGGAAGTCGCCCTGGGAGTGAGCGGACACGCGGTGATCATCAAGAAGATCACGCTCCCACAGATGACACGCGAAGAGTTGGCTGAACAGATTCAGTGGGAGGCCGAGCAATACATCCCCTTTGACATTAAAGATGTGAACGTGGACGTACAGGTGCTCAATGAGCAAAGCACTCAAGGTCAGATGGATGTGTTGCTTGTGGCCGCCAAGAAAGACGTGATCAACGACTATACGTCCGTGACCGTGGAAGCCGGGTTGAAGCCTGTGGTGGTGGATGTGGACACATTTTGTGTCCAGAACATGTTTGAGCTGTGTCATGGGTTTCCACCCAACGAGACCATCGCCCTGATCAATGTTGGGGCCACGGTCATGAACATCAACGTGATCAGCGATGGTGTGACCAGCTTCACACGCGATATCAATATGGGCGGCATGACGCTCACCGAAGAGATCCAAAAGCAGTTGGGCGTCTCGTTTGAAGAAGCCGAGCACTACAAGACCGGTGGTGATGGGACGCTCTCTAATTCGTCCTTGTTGCAGGAGGTCGCTCAAATGGCCGAACGGGTCAGTGAATCATTGGTCACTGAGATCCAACGTTCGATCGATTTCTTTTCGGCGACGTCCGTGAACGCGGACATTACACGCGTGTATTTGGCCGGTGGTGGTAGCCAACTGGTGACATTGGTCAATGCGCTTGAGCGACGTTTAGAGGTGCCGGTTCAAGTGGTGAACCCCTTTAAGTCTCTCAAAATTGACGATACCAAATTTGATATGAAGTGGCTCAATCGAGTGGCTCCCATCGCAGGGGTCGCGGTGGGTCTAGGGCTTCGAAGACGGAATGACGCATGATTCGAGTTAATCTAATCGAGGTCAAATCGGTTCGACGCCGAAAACGAACCAGCACGGAGAGTGGCAATACCAGTTTGTTGCTCTTGGGGATCATCGTGTTGGAGTTCGCAGGGCTCTTTTATTGGTATTCGCAGGTCCAAGAGGTCTACGACCATGAGAGTCAAACTGTTGCCTTGCTTTTGCAAGACAAGCAGGACTTGGAGAACATTCAAGGGGAACTGTCCAATTTGAACAAGCTCCGCAACGAAGTTAACGAACGGCGCGACGTGTTTAAGAAGCTTGAGAATGGAAAAGTAGGGCCAATGAACATGCTCTTGTACCTGAGCTATGCGCTCCGGCAAGTCGACATGGGGTCCATGTCGGCTGCAGAGCAGGACGTGTTGAATAAGCACTGGAAGTCCAAGCGGATGCAAGGGGGCATGGAACAACGATGGAATCCTGAGCGCGTCTGGCTGACGTCGGTGACGGAAGAAAAAGGGCTGGTGAATATCGACGGGGAGGCCAAGGATCATGAAGATGTTGCGCTCTTCATTAAGAGGCTCCGATCATCCATCTATTTCGATGGGTTGGACTTGGTGGCCCAGGAACGAAAACACCATGAACAGTTGGACCAGTCGTACGTGAGCTTTCAATTGGAGTGCGAACTTAACTACAGCCCAACGGGCTACCCCTCGTTGGACGATGTGGTCAAAAAGGGACATTAAGGGGCGGAACGGTGGACAAATTTAATAAACTCCCATTGGAGCAGAAGATCGGAGTTGTGCTCGCGGGTATGGCTGTGTTTGCCGGGCTGATTTGGTATGCATTGATCGCTCCCATTGAAGAAGAAATGGCCGCCAGCCTCGCCCAAAAGAACACGATGAACGAACAAATCAAAAAACTGCGGACATTCATTCAGACGAGCAATGTGAAAGACCGCCCCGGGGAGAAAAAGAAACTGGAGGCTGAAAAGGCGGCGTTCGAGACAATGCTTCCTCGTCGAGAACGGCTTGCGCAGTTTATTACAGAGGTGGCTGATATCGCGCGTGAAGCCGGTCTCAACTTACGAGACATTCGACGGGGCGAGTTTGGGCAGCAGGATTATTATCTCGAGATACCCATTCACATGTCCGTACAGGGCCGCTTCGGACAGTTAACCGGTTTTTTCCAAACGCTCGCGGAAGCCGGAGAGAAACAAGAGGGTGGTCGCGTCGTGAATATCCGGAATCTGGTGATTGAGACCATGTCATTGGGGATTGGGGAACGACTTACGGTATTCCGTCAACAGCGCACCAAGGCCGGGCTCGGCGTGGGCAAAGACGTCAACGAGCAACATATCAAGAAAGTGGACACGTTGCGGGCGTACGACGACGTCCTTCGGTCGGGTGTGCAGCTCAAAGCGTCTTTCGACGCCTACGTGTTCACGTACACTGGCGAAGAGGCTACACCCGAGGCCGCGCGGGAAAATGAATCGAGACTCAAAGAAATTCACGAACGACGGAAGAAACGCTTAAAGGTGGGTAGTTATCAACGCAACGGGTAGGAGTGTGCGGGTGCGGTTTTTGACCGGTAAATGGACGTTGTTGGCTGTGCTCTTGATGGGCCTCGTTGGCTGCGGTGGTGATGATCCCTTTGATGGGCCACCTCCTCCTGGGGCCGGGGAGGTCGATCTGACAGAGAAATCGGAAAACGTCGTCCTGCCCCAACGTGAAAATCCAGCGTGGAATGACCTGTGCCAATTCTTTTTGGGGAAGGTGGAGGTGTGCGCCAACATCGGCACGGCTGATGTAGAACCCGGTACAGGCTTTGTCCGGACGTTTGGTCAGGACATTCGCGATCCCTTCGAGCCTCAGCTCGTCAGGTTCGTCAACCGGTTGGATTTGGTGGAAGACGAGCAGGAAATGGGCGGCGACCCGGAGGCAATTATCGTCGTCAACAAGCCTCAACCCACCGCCAAGGATGCGCGACAGAGCTTTCCTGCGGCCGATTACCAGGTTCGAATGATTATGTGGGGAGGCTCGGTCAACAAGGCCTTGGTTGAAGATCCAGATGGCAGCCACTACGTGGTCACCAAGGATGAACCTCTGGGCAATAACAACGGTCGCATCGCCAACATCACCGAGTGGACCGTCGAAGTGGTTGAAGACAACCTGCCCGACAAGATTGTGTTGAGCATGGAGCCGCGGTTGTTGGGTCCCCGTTCCGGTAAGATCATCGGAACGGCCATCGGTACCATGCATTAGGATCCACCCACCCTCGTCTTTCCCTCGAATCCTCGTTAATAGGCTCCAACAGAGTGCTCTGTTGTCGTTCATTGGAACGTAAATTTTGGGGTGATCCACTCAATCCTGTGGAAAGAAGACTCAGAAACCAGTGAAATTTTTGACCAATTGCATCCCTGCTCGTACCGTCGCTAACAGGGCCAAAGTGTGCCCATAAGGAGGCAGGAGATGCACCGAGTTGCCATCTCAGTGGGGCTTGGGCTGACCGCAGTGCTCTTAACGGCAACGGTCGCCTTTGCGGGTGAGAATCGGATTCAGGACATTGAGGTCGAGGAAGGGCCCAACAATACGGTCATCTCCATTGTGGGGACCACAACACCGACCTTCACGGTGTTCAAGCTCTTGGACCCCGTTCGCTTGTTGGTCGACATTACAGATGGAAACATGAATACGAGTGCTGGACTGACAACGGTTAGAAACGGTGTGGTTCATGACATCGGGACCCTCACGTTCAAGAGCCATGGTCGACAGATAGGTCGTGTCGTCATCGGGTTCGATCGCGAAGCGCCGTACACGGTTAAGGCCGACGGCAATCGGATCCGTGTGGTGATAGACGGGACGGACCGGACCCTCCCGAAGCTTGACGAAAAGCGGGCCCAAGAGGCGTTAGAGCGTGTTCGAACTGCGTTGGCTTCCGAAAAGGAGCTCTTGCTCAAGTTGGCGTTAGCACGTGAGCGTGCGCAGCGGCTGCATGCGTCCAAGAATCAACTGGTGGGGAAAACCAGCCGTCTTGAGGCTGCGTTGAAGTTGGCGCAGGTAGAAATTGATCGACTTCGTGGCTTGGTCGCGTCTCGTGTGTCCAACGAACAAAAGGCAGACGCCTTAATCCAGCAAGCTGCAGAAAAAGCGGCACAGAAGAAGGCGGCCTTAGAACAAGCAGCCCGGTTGACTCAAGAGCGTCTGAAAGTACTCGAGGCACAGGCAAACAAGGTGGCTCTTGAGCGGGATGCGGCGCATCGTGCCATCGCCATCGCCGAGAAGCGCCGCACATCGTTGCAGAAGGCCCTGCAATTGGAAGAGAGTCGTCGCGATGCCGCTGTTCGGACCCGGCGCGCACAAGAGATGTTGGCCCAGAAGGCAACAAGTCAGCGTCAAGCCGAAGAGAGACGCGCTACATTGCTCACGGAGGCTCGCAAGGCCGATGCAGTTCGCCAAGAGAGCTTGAAGGATCTTCGAGTGAAGGCCAAACGCTTCCAAGGAGATGCCCGTAAGGCGAAGCAGAATCTGATGCTGATCCAAGCTCGACTGAAAACCATCCGCGCCCAACTTAAGGCTTCGAGTACGACCCAGCGCGTGCGAATAAAGGTGTTGGAACGCCAGTTGGTGAAGCGCGTAAAAACGCACAAAAATACACTCAAAGGACTGAAATATTCGATCGCCGCGCTGGAGACTACGGCGACCAAGGCAGAGCAGGCGTATGTCCGGATCAGCGACTCATTGGCGCTGGCGGAGGAAAAACTCTCCGCGGTGAACGCACAGAAAGACAAAGCCGAGCGCCGCCACAACAAGGTGGCCGCGAGGGCGGCGTCGTTGGCCAAACAACTTCGACTCGCGCTCCAGCAGGTCACCGCTCAGGAGAAGGTGCGTGTCCAAGCGGAGAATACGGTAGCCAGGCTCAGGACTGAGCGGATTGAGGATGAAGAACGCGTGATCGATCTGCAAGCGCAATACGAAGAATTGCAAGAGACGGCGGCGCGCCTGGCCAAAGAAAAGAAAGCCCTGGAAAACGCGGTCTCTGCCCACGATCGACAGAAGCAAGTCCGCAAACAGAACTTAGTGAAGCTTTTGGAGAATCAAAAAGCAGAAATGAGTGCGCTACAAAAGCGGATTGCAGGGGTGGAAACCGAAGGCAAAGAACTGGAACGGGAACTCAAGACCCAACAAGAAAAAGTGGTCCGTGTGCGTGACCAGCTAGACCGCGAAAAGAGCGATCTGGCGGCCGTTCTACGCCAAAAAGCCCTCTTTGTTCGCGAGGCCGAAGAGTTGCGACTGCAAAATCTGTCTGCACGCAAGAACTTGAATGTCGTGCGCAACGACGTCAGCAATGCTGAGTTCGTGTTGGATCGTCTAACCGACGAGCGGGAGCAGACCCAACAACATGTGCTGGACCTCACCAAAACCGTCACGACGCTTGAATCTCGTATCGGCGCCGGCAATGACATCGCGTCTCTGCGGCGCCTTTCGCAGATCAAGAAACAGGAAATCGCTTCGCTGCGTGCTGCGCTGGCCGAGCGTGATGCGACCCAAGCGCCGGTCGATACGGAAGCCGACAAGCGGCTCCAAGCGGCGCTTGCCAAAGCGCGTTTTCAAGCCAAAAAGACGAGACAAGGTCGTAAGAAGCTCAAAGAACTGGAAAAGGTGTTGCGTGCACAGCGCACGGAGATCAACGGCCTCAAATCGACCAAGACCCGCACATTGCTCGCCCAACGAGAAGAGGAACTCAAGCAACTCAAGTCGGCTCTGCTCTGGCTTGAAGAGACGAACAAGACCACGCTATCTCTGAGTCGTTTGCACGACCAAAAGCTTCGAAAACAACTCAAGTCAGAGCGTCGTGCCACTGCTTCGCTGAAGAAGAAGTTGAAATCCGCCCGGACAAACTTGGCCAAGAGCGACAGGCAGTTGGCGTCGCTTCAGACCAAACTGCGCGCGGAGCTCTCCCGGCAGCAACGTTTGGCAGAGCAACGCATCCGATCCCTCGAAGAGAAGTTGGCTGCTGCGTCCGATCGACAGGCTGTGCGTACGTTGAAAGACCAACTTGCCGAGGCGCGTAAAGCGTTGGTGGCCCAGCAAAAGCGACAAGCGTCATCCGACCGAAAATTGGTAGAAGTCAAAAGACAAGCGGCCGCAAACCTGTCTAATGCGCGTAAAGCCAACGCGGCACTGAAAGCGGAACTGTCTGACGTGCGCACTAGCTTGACGGCCCTAAAACAACAAGAACGCCAGACCATTGATCGGGTTGCTGCTTTGGAAGAACGCTTGTTGCGAGCCCGCAAAGACGGCAGCGAGACCAATGAGCTGACACAGGATCTGGCGGTCGCTCGGGGCAAGCTCACACGTGTCGTGGCCGAGCTGAAAAAAGAACACGTACAATCTCAGAAAGCGAAGGGGACGACCGCATCGGCCACGCCCGTCAAGCCGACGGCGACAACACCCTCCAAGAAGAAGAAGCCCCTGGTACGGGTGACGAATGTTACCTTTGGTGAAAAGAAGCAGGTGGCCTATGTCACCATCGCGTTGGATGGGAATCCGTCCTATTCTATCGCCGACCAGTCGGACAATCGGGTGGTGTTGATCCTCCGTGATACCCGAATCCCCAAGATGTTGGAGCGGCGGTTCGACACACGAGACTTTTACGGGCCTGTGCAAATGGTCTCGTCCTATGCGGATCCGTCCAGTCCCAATCGGGTGCGTGTCGTGGTGCATCTCAATGAGCACGTAAAAAATCGAGTGCGACGCGACGGGAACATACTCCGCTGGGAATTTGTCGACAATCAGCCCAACGGAGAACCCACCCGAACGGCCGGGCAGGAACGGTCCCCCGTCAGGGTCACATCGGCCGGATCACTTGTTCAATACGAGCCGACGATGGTGGGTGCGGAGAGGGTGGAGTCTCCCCCAGAGGGGTTGGTCATCCCGGGTGGTGGCATGGACTTTGGTGTGCTGAACCCAGTGCATCGTGTACGCCAACGACGTCGGTACAAGGGACCACGCATCAGTTTGTCCATCAAGGACGCGGACATCCAAGAGGTGTTGGCTTTCTTGGCCGAGCAAGGTGGTGTGAACATCATCACCGGCGAGAGCGTCTCCGGTAGTACCACCATGCATCTCAAGGACGTCCCCTGGGAGTTGGCATTGGATCTCGTGCTCAAGTCCAAGGGATTGGACTATGTCCTGGAGAGTGGTGTGTACCGAGTTGCACCGATCGAGGCGATACAAAAAGAATTCGAACAGCAGGTCGAAAAGCGCAAAAAGTTGGCCGAGCTTAAACGGCTTGTGGTCAAATTGGTGGTCGTCAATTATGCCTCCGCCAAGGATTTGGAGGCCCGGGTCAAGGACATTCTGTCGGAAAAGGGTTCGGTGAGTACGGACGCTCGAACCAACACCTTGATCATCAAAGATATTGAAGAGCATGTGGTTGCTGCGGAAGACCTGGTCCGTCGATTGGATACACAGACACCACAAGTCTTGATTGAAGCACGCATCGTCGAAGCGTCATCGAACTTCAGCGAGGAGTTGGGCATCCAGTGGGGTGGAAACTACACAGCTGCGCCCGCTTTTGGCAACGAAACAGGGCTCTTGTTCCCCGGCATCATCGGGCTTGCGGGCGCCGCCGATGACTCAGCATCTCCCACAACCGGTTTGCTCAATGACGCCCCCAATTTTGCGGTGAACTTACCGGCAGCCGTTGGTGGTGGTAAGGGTGGTGGCATTGGTCTGACCTTGGGCTCGGTGTCCGGAGCTGGAAGCCTGAGTCTTCGTCTGACCGCAGCGGAAGAGAGAGGGCAG
>CAUZBV010000131.1:0-8451 GCA_963578115.1 Myxococcales bacterium | reverse complement strand
GGCACTGAATTATCCGTGGACCCTTCGGGCGGCGAGCATGGCGCGCGCACCCCATCACGTGATCAATTACCTGCAAGACCTGATCGGGCGATTCCACTCCTATTACACGCGCTACAAACACTCAGAAAAGGTGGTTTCACCGGATAAGGCCAAGACATTGGCTCGCATTTTCTTGTGCAATTGTTTGCGAATTACCCTGGCAAATTCGCTCGCTTTGCTGGGGCTGACCGCACCGGAAAAAATGTATCTTTCTGAATAACCGTGGAGGAAATGGCATGGCATATCGCCTACGAGAAGAAGATAAAATCACAGAAAAAGTAGAAGTTCGGCTGGACAATCGACAAATCGCCTGGCTCATCATCGGTTGTGCGGTGATCTCGGCCATTGTGTTCGTGTCCGGCTACACCATCGGGAAATCATCCGTGCCCACGGCCGTAGAGACCATGCCGTCTTTGGCGGCACTACCGGCCACCATGAACATGGAAAATGGCGCCGAAGTGGACCCGGCGAAGTTGGCAGAAACGACCCCCTCCTACACCTATGACCGAGTTCTGTCGAAGCCCTCGCCCAGAGTTGAAATCAATGATCCGACGCACCTGCTTTTGGCCAACAAACTGGCCGAAATTGAGAACGAAAGAGCCGAGACGGCGAAGGCCGATGCCATGGACATGGACTTGGCGGGTCCACGGCCCGTCAGTGCCATAGAGCCCGCGAATCCCAGGGCAGAAGCACCTCCAACCGATCCGCGGATCGTTCCCGAGGGACAAGCCACTGGCACACGCAATGATGCGCGGGCCAGCTCGGCGAGCAGTCGCAAAGACAAGAGTGGATACACCATCCAGGTCAAAGCCTTTCGCTCCAAACAAGAAGCGGCCAAATTCATCAGCGCCTTGCGTGGAGCGGGCCATGCCCCCTACATGCTCACGTCGGATATTCCGGGCAAAGGTCAGTTCTATCGCGTGCGCTTGGGACGATTTGAGACACTGGCTGCGGCTTCAAAGCGTCAGTCGGAATTTGAGAACCTTGAGGGGTTCAAAACCATCGTCACACCGCTGTAGCATTGCCAATGAAACGAGTAGACAAGCCATGGGGATACGAGATCATTTGGGCGCATACAGACCGTTACGTCGGAAAGCTCCTCCACATCAACGCCGGTCATGCGCTCAGTCTTCAATATCACCGGGTAAAAGACGAGACGATCTTTGTGCTTGAGGGAGAACTCGTGCTGGAAGTGGGTGCCGATGACAAGCGCAAACGGCTGATACTCGGACCCCAAGAGTCGTTCCATGTGACACCCGGTACGATTCACCGCTTCATTGCCGAACAGGCGGTCGTGCTGATGGAAGTGTCTACGCCGGAATTGGATGATGTGGTTCGTCTGGAAGATCGCTATGGTCGGAAAGGAACAACAGAGGCCTAATTTCTAGGCGCTTGCCTTCCCCTTGTCATCTTTCTTCACTGGAGGTGCTTCTTTCTTCTCGTCGTCATCTTCGACAGCAGGAGCATCTTCAAAAGTCTCGGGCTTTCCATCGCCGTCTTTGTCGTGACCGACTCGAACAAGCCGCCCATCCTGGAAGTATTCCCACACATCCGGTCGGCCGTTGTTGTCCTTGTCCCGTTCTTTGCGGACGAGCTTTCCTTTGACGTAGAATTTTTCAACGTCCATGCGGCCATCAAAATCCAAGTCCATTTGGCGGCGCACCAATTCGCCACCCTTGTGGTAGGAGATGGCGTCAATCCGGCCGTCGAAATCCAAATCCATGGACTCTCTCTCGAGTCGGCCTACTGAGTTGTAGTACAACGATACATCGGGCTTGCCATCGAGATTCGGATCCAGATCCTTGCGCACCAAGAGCCTCTCCTCTTTCCCATCCTGCTTGTCAACGCGGTAGACCTTCCAAATGTTGGCCTTCTTGTCGCCCGTTAGATCAAAGCGCTCCACCAATTGGCCGTTGATCTCTTGGATGCCCATCGCTGCCATCTTCACGCCCGCGCCGGTGGCTTTGGCCGTGGTTCCACACGCAGAGAGCCCCCCGAGGAGGATCACGAAGCATGCGATATGCCACCGGTCTAGCCCTCGTTGTTTCAGCATCGCTTTGTTCCTTGTCGACACCGTTGTAGAGTCCGTCTGGATCGATGATCTGTCAAGGCTCGCCCCTCCACAATCCTGGGACACAACACGTCCATCGAAGGGAAATCCTACCGCTCTCCACCGTTAATGGCAAGTAACCACAAACCCTTCCGTTTTCCAAAATCATCGGACAATCTGCTGATCGGTCGGGGGACATGAGGATTGACAGAACACCTATGGTGCCATACGTTCGCGGGAACGGGAACAGGGGACCCGTGGAGGAAACATGAGTCGACGAAAAGTGGCAACCACTGTTTATATTACGCGCGAACAAGATCAAGCACTCAAGGTGCTTTCTGAGCGTACAGAGAAGTCGGTAGCACAGTATATCCGGGAAGGCATCGATCTGATTTTGAGCGCCAACAAAGAGCACATGCCTCAGCAGGGACTGCTTTTTGAATCCATACCCAAATCGTCATGACAACACAACGCGTTTTGGTCATCGGTGGCGCTGGGTTTCTCGGCTCCCACTTATGCGACCACTACATTGCCAACGGTTGGGAGACTATTTGCCTGGACAATGAGTCCTCGGGCCTGGCCGCCAACGTGGGCCATCTCATGGACCACAGCCGATTCACGTACATACGCCATGACATCACCCAGGAAGTCACCATCGACGGCCCCGTGGATCTCGTTCTGCACATGGCATCGTTGGCGAGCCCACCCTTCTACAAGCGCCATCCCATCGACACGCTCCTCGTGGGCTCGATGGGGACACTGAATGCGCTCAAACTGGGCACAAAGAAGAACGCTCGGGTGGTGTTTGCGTCCACCAGCGAAGTGTATGGCGATCCCCAGATCTCACCACAACCCGAGAGCTATTGGGGGCACGTCAACCCCATTGGCCCCCGAAGCATGTACGACGAGTCCAAGCGCTTCGGCGAAGCGTTGGCCGTGGCATTTCAGGCCGAACACAACACCGACGTCGGTATCGTCCGTATTTTCAACACCTTTGGGCCGCGAATGCGCCCGGATGATGGGCGAGTAGTCACCCAATTTTTGGGGCAAATCCTACGAAATGAGCCTCTGACGATTCATGGAACAGGGCAGCAGACACGATCCTTTTGTTTCGTGGGTGACATGATCGAGGGCATCGCGAGCATGGGGGGATCCCCCCATGTGTCGGGACCAATCAATCTGGGTAATCCACACAATGAGATGAGCATTTTAACCCTGGGTCAACGGCTCAGCACGCTCTTTGGATCCCCTTTCCAGCGGGCCGATGAGATGCCGCCCCAAGATGAAAACGACCCCAAACAGCGATGCCCCGATATAGGCCTGGCACGAGAAACGCTCGGTTGGGAGCCGCGAACTTCCTTCGAGGATGGAATGCGGGCGACGTTCGAGTGGCTCCAATCCCAAGCGACGCGGTAACCCTCTATGTCCAACAACGTTCGAAACTTCAGCATCATCGCGCACATCGACCACGGTAAGTCGACGCTCGCCGACCAGTTGCTCTTGGCCTGCGGAGCGATCAGTGAACGAGAGATGAAGTCTCAGTTCTTGGATCAAATGGACATCGAACGTGAGCGGGGCATCACCATCAAGAGCCAAACCGCACGCATTGAGTACACTGCTTTAGACGGACAAACGTACATCCTGAATCTCATCGACACCCCTGGACACGTGGACTTCACCTACGAAGTCAGTCGAGCACTGTGCGCGTGCGAAGGCGCTTTGTTGGTGGTGGATGCCGCCCAAGGTGTCCAAGCCCAAACGGTGGCCAACGTCTACCTCGCCATCGAAAACGACCTGGCGATCATTCCGGTCCTCAACAAAATCGATTTGCCCCAAGCCGATCCGGATGAAGTCATCCAGGAAATCGAAGAGGGCATTGGCATCGATTGTACAGAGGCCGTTCGCGTCTCTGCCAAAACAGGCGCCGGGATCCTTGAAACCTTGGAGGCCATCGTCACGCAGATCCCGCCGCCTACCGGGGATCCGGATAAACCCTTGCAGGCCCTTTTGGTGGACTCTTGGTACGACAACTACCGAGGTGCTGTGATTCTTGTGCGCATTCGGGAGGGCACGCTCCGTGTTGGACAGAAGATCCAGATGATGAGCACAAAGCGCGAATTCGAAATTCAAGAGCTCGGTTACTTTACGCCCAAAGCCACAAAGACGCAGACCATGACGGCGGGCGACGTGGGCTATGTCATCGCCGGCATCAAGGATGTGCGCGAAACGAGCGTGGGTGAGACCATCACGCTGGCAAACAACCCCGCCGACGAGGCACTCCCTGGATTCGAACATGTTCAGCAAGTGGTCTTCAGCGGGATCTTTCCGACCGACGCTGCCGACTTCGAACCGCTGCGAGAGGCGTTGGGGCGATTGGCACTCAACGACGCGAGTTTCACTTGGGAACCAGAAACATCCACAGCCCTCGGCTTCGGTTTCCGATGTGGATTCTTGGGATTGCTGCACATGGAGATCGTCCAGGAGCGCCTGGAACGCGAATACGATATCGGTCTCATCACCACAGCACCCACCGTCTGCTACCAGGTGGTCCTAAACGATGGCAACAGCGTGACCGTGAGCAACCCAAAACACTTGCCGCCCACCCAACAAATGGACTACATCGAAGAGCCGATTGCGGATGTCACCATCCACTGCCACACGGACCACGTGGGCGGTGTGTACAAGCTGTGCAACGACCGCCGGGGCGTGCAGAAAAGCATCAAGTATCTGTCACCCTCCCGAGTAATGATCACCTATGAATTGCCACTGTCGGAGATCATCTTCGACTTCTACGACCGACTGAAAACCGTCAGCCGTGGGTACGCGTCCATGGATTATGAGATCATGTGCTACCGACGCGACGATCTCGTCCGTCTGGACGTCCTGATCAACGGGGACTTGGTGGACGCCCTCACGTGCATCGTGCACCGGTCTCGCGCCTTTCCACAGGGCCAAGCCCTGGCCCGAAAGCTCAAAGACGTCATCGACCGACAGATGTACCCCATCGCCATCCAAGCGGCCATCGGGACGCGAGTCATTGCAAGAACAACAATCAAGCCGTACCGAAAGAACGTCACGGCCAAGTGCTACGGCGGTGACATCACCCGAAAACGAAAACTATTGGAGAAACAAAAGGCGGGAAAGAAGCGTATGAAACAGGTCGGAAATGTACACAT
Organism: Myxococcales bacterium; assembly: GCA_963578115.1. Taxonomy (GTDB): domain Bacteria; phylum Myxococcota_A; class UBA9042; genus CAUZBV01. The sequence goes on along the minus strand of CAUZBV010000131.1, from coordinate 3,186 downwards.
TCCGCAAGAAGCGTTTCATGCCGTCTTGAAACTCGACGACTGATCCCCTATAAGGCTCAGGATGCCAGCCCGGGGGCGCAGGATGCCACGACCTGAAAAACCCAAGCGAGGAGCTGGAAAAAGCTCCAAGAGTCAGCCGCTCACTTGGCGGAAGCGTCGTGAAGTGGTTCGCAACGCACGCCATCTCGACCGAGAAATTCCTCGCCTACTCCAGAAACACAAAGACAAACTGTCTACCGATGTCTTGTGGACGTTGGCCGACGGTTGCCGCGAACTTCGGGCCTATCGCAAGCGTCCCAAGGCGGAGCGGAACATTCTTCGTCTCGCCGCGCTGGTGGACAGTCTGGATGCGCTGGCAGACAAGCACCTCGGCACCCGACGTAAATCCCCACGCCGAGAATACACGGAGTCCATCGTTGCCGCGTTGCTCATCGCCCTCTTTATTCGAGCGTTCCTCTTCGAGCCTTTTAAGATTCCAACCGGCTCCATGATTCCCACACTGATGGTGGGCGATCACATCTTTGTCTCCAAGTTCATTTACGGCATTCGGATCCCCTGGACGAGGCTGCGGTTGGGAGGATGGCGCACAGCCAAACGCGGTGAGGTGATCGTCTTCGAATACCCAGGCCCCGGCGAACATCATGGCGTAGACTATATTAAACGGGTCATGGCAACAGCCGGAGACCGTGTGTGGATGAAGAACAACCTCTGGCACATTCGCCCCGAAGGCTCCAACGACATCATCCTCGCTGCACAAAGTGTTCTGAACAGCAACTCATCTTGTTTTCTGTCACCGGATGAACAATGTGATGGGTCCTACGGAAACAAATGCAATTGCACCTTCATTGAGGAACGAAATGACGGCATCACATGGATATCGCAGCGGATTTCCGACGACACGATGGACGTCATCCAGTTGACCGATGTCGCGTGCACCAGCAACCAACAATGCCTGTACGAGGACGGAGCCGGAACCACCATACGCGGTCAATGTATCGGCAGTGGCCCATCCCGTGTCTGTGGTGTTTCACAAACGGTGTCCAATACGCCCGACTGGCCGCAGGGGATCGCGCCACCATCAAGCGCGCGGGACCAACAAAGCTGGGAGCAGGAATGCAAACGGGCCAACAGTGCAGGCGGGTTTCGAGGTTTGTCGCGATGGGATTCCTGGCGCTTCCTGTGTGGTTGGGGTGACGGTGGATGGGGTGGCCCCTGGGACAAGCGGGCTCCATACATTCACGAGGTGGAGGACCGTTTCGAGATCGAAGTGCCCGAGGGGTACTTGATGGTGTTGGGTGACAATCGGGACAATTCGGAAGACGGGCGGCGCTGGGGACTGGTTTCCTTGGATCGCATCAAGGGCAAAGCCCTGATGTTGTGGTGGGCTGGCGAAGACCGATGGAATCGAATGTTTCGAAAGGTGCATTAACGGGGCGCAGATGAAGCACGAAAAGGAAAAGGCTCATGGACACCTTAAGAGATAAGCGCGTCGTCCTCGACGATGCGGCCATCAGTCGCACCGTCGAACGAATGGCAATGGAAATCTTGGAGCGTCACCAAGGAGGCGACAATCTAGCCCTGGTGGGAATTCATACCGCAGGTGTTCCGCTCGCTCATCGCCTCGCGGCGCGAATGAAAAAAACCGCCGACCTGACAGTGCCCGTTGGCATGGTCGACATCACCCTGTATCGGGACGATGTCTTCATCGGGCTGCCGCACCCCATCGTCGGCCGAACGGAGCTACCCTTCGACATAACGGGCCGGCCCATTGTCCTTGTGGACGACGTACTTTTCACCGGAAGAACCATCCGAGCCGCCTTGGATGCGCTCATGGACTTTGGGCGCCCCAAATGCATTGAATTGGCCGTCCTGATTGACCGGGGGTTTCGCGAGCTTCCCATTCAAGCCGATGTCGTGGGACAAGCCCTTCAAACCACACCCAACGAATCGGTCAAAGTCATGCTTTCGGAGATGGGCACTGTGGAAGACCAAGTCATGTTGAGGGAGAAGCCGTAACGATGGATATTCCTGAAATGCGCCACCTGTTGGGATTGGAAGACATGCCCGCCGACCAGATCACAAGCTTGCTCGACCTGGCCCATCGCATGAAAGAAATCGGCGAGCGTCCGGTCAAAAAGGTGCCCTCGCTTCGAGGAAAAACCGTCTGCCACTTTTTTGTGGAACCATCGACCCGAACCCGAACCAGTTTCGAGGTGGCGGCCAAACGTCTGTCAGCAGACACCTTGTCACTCAGTGCAAGCACATCCAGCCTAAGAAAGGGCGAAACACTCCTGGATACAGCCCACAACTTGCAAGCGATGGCCCCGGACATTCTCGTCATTCGACACAGCGCAGCCGGCGCACCACACCTCCTGTCACGGCATCTGAAGGCCGCCATTGTCAACGCGGGTGACGGGAGTCACGAACACCCTACCCAGGCCTTGCTCGACATGATGACCATCCGGGAGCACCTGGGCCGTCTGGAGGGATTGAACGTGGTCATCGTGGGCGACATCGCACACAGCAGAGTGGCACGCTCCAATCTCTTCGGATTGACCACCATGGGCGCCCATGTGCGCGTGTCCGGCCCCGCAACCATGTTGCCGCCGCAGATCGAGACGTTGGGAGCGACGGTCTGCCCCAACATGGAAGACGCCGTCGAAGGGGCCGACGTCATCATGATGCTTCGGATCCAAAAAGAGCGCATGGACAATGATCTCTTCCCCAGCGATAGGGAGTATTTCAACCTCTTTGGGCTTACACGCGAACGTCTTCGGCGGGCACGACCCAACGTGTTAGTCATGCACCCAGGCCCCATCAACCGCGGCGTTGAGATTGCGCCAGACGTCGCTGACGGCGCCGAATCGGTCATCCTGGAACAAGTCACAAATGGTGTCGCCGTTCGTATGGCAGTGCTCTACGTATTGGCGAGTCGCCATGAGGAGACCGCATGAGTCGGCTGGTAATCACAGGTGGAACAGTCATTGATCCCGCCGCTCGTATCCGAGAGCCCAGGGACGTCCTGGTTGAGGACGGATACATCATCGGTCTGCCCAACAAGGCGCCCGCCGATTGGTCAGATGCCCAACGAATCGACGCCACGGGACGGTGGGTGTTGCCCGGACTGATTTGCCTGCGAACCAACATTGGAGAACCTGGCGAGGAATGGAAAGAAGACATTCGAAC
>CAUZBV010000130.1:0-8452 GCA_963578115.1 Myxococcales bacterium | reverse complement strand
TGAGCTTCTTGAGCGAAGCAATCATCTCAGGACGCTTTTCGCGACCCAAGGCCCGCAAAGCCGACGCGCGCTCCCAGGTGGCGCCGTCGCCTTGAATGACAAGTCTGAGGGCATTCGCGTCGTTGGCATCCTTGGATCGTCCGAGCTTGTATATCTGCTGAATGCGAGTACGACGCTCCTCGGCCTTGCGCTTGGCTTCCTCCGCTTTCGCTTTGGCGGGATCCACTTTCGGGGTCACCGCAGCGGCTTTCGGTGCAGCTTTCTCCTCGGCAGCGGCTTTCTCCACTGCGGCCTTGACTGGCGACTCCGTAGTTGTGGCGGTGGGCGCTTCTTCACCCGTCCCCCGTGCCGTGGCCGACGGAGCTGCTGCGCCCGGTGCAGTAGTATTCACACTGGGATCCGCTTTGGTAGCGGGTGGGTCTTCTTTGCATCCAAGTGCACCCACAAGTACGAATATCGCTGACAGTGCTATTAATCGATGAAGCATGTGTTCTCACTCCTCTGTTCGTTCGAGCTAATCCTTATAACGCCCATGTCTGCTGCTTATTCCAGAATCAGCGGGCAAAAGGAAGATTTGTCGTTTAGCATAGGTGCGTCGTAGACTTCAACCCTCGTCGGTGACCGGCGCGGGAGGCCAAGAAAGCGGAGCGGGGCCACCCTGTGCTTTTAGCTCTTGGTACGCATCGTGCGGAATGTAGGGTACCTTTGCCGGGCGGTGGGTGTCAGCGCCATACCGAATGCTCTTTCTCGGTGGCAAATACCCCTTGTGATAGTAGCGATCGTATTTGTAGACATCGACGAGAAACACGGGCCGACCGTCCACAATATCCACCGTGTTGTATTCCACATAGAGATCCAGTGGTCTCTTCAGCGTCACGGGTTGGGGACGACCGGAGCCCAATAGGCGGTCAAAACGCTCCTCACTCGTGCCCTCGTTCAGGTTGGATAATCGTTTGGCGAGGTCCAACGCATTGTCGAGGCGCATACATCCATGGCTAAAGTCTCGAATGGTTTTGCGAAAGAGCCACGGTTTGTCGGTGTCGTGCATGAATATGGCGTCGGTCTTCTCCAGAATGAACTTCACGCGACCCAGTGCGTTTTTCCTGCCGCTTTCTTGGACCAAGCGCTTGTCACCATTGCTCAGCGTAATCTCTTTGTACCCCTTTTCTTCATACAATGAGGGGTTGCTTTCAGTCGCCGGATCAATCTCCTGCAACCGGATGCGCTTCGGCACCAGCCACGTCGGATTGAGAATCAATTGAACCACGCGTGTCTGCATCAAAGGAGTACGATTCAGGTGTCCTTGAATCCACTTTGCCCGATTGGCGTCCAATCGATTGGTGCCCACAATAACGCGGTTTCGAAGCACTTCCTTCCCGTCTTGGTACAATTCAAACGTGAAAGCAGGGAGGTTGATGCGGGCGTATGTCTTGACGCGGTCCCGACTCGAACGGGATTCCCTCCATCGCTGCAGCGATAACGCGAGCTGACGAACACGCTCGGACATGGGCACATTGAGCGAGCGGATGGTCCCCTTCCCAACACGGCCATCGACATCGAGCTGATGGGACTTCTGATAGACCTTGATGGCTCCAACCGTCTGCTCGTCCGCTTCGCCGTGTTGCGGGCCATCATAGTAGCCCTCAAAGGCCAGTCGTTTTTGGAGGCGCTTCACCGCGTCGCCCGTCGCGCCTGGATCCACACCGATGAAGGGGAGGTTCTCACGCTCTCCCGTGGTCGCTGCCAGCGCCTTATAACGCGCCAACTCCGTGCGCAACGCCGCATAGGCGGTGTGCTCAGGCCAAAGGGTTTTCATGTTGTCGGGAATGACCGCCAACGCTGTCACCACATCACGAACAATGCCCTTCTTGTGCTCGGTCACGAACTCCTTCTCGTCCCGAGTGAGTCGAAAGGGGTGCGCGGTTCGAACCCAGCGAAATTCCAAGACGTAGCGGACAGTCGCCGCCATCAAACGCACGTCAAACGCTGCCGCTGCAGTCACATTGGTCAGGTCCGCTTCGAGATTGACGGGCCTCTCCCCGTCCAGACCGTATGGCTTCGGATCCACACCGTGACTGGGTAGATCACGAATCAGCGCCACCAAGGCACGGGCTTTGTCGTTGGGCAGGGTGCCATCCACAAAGACCGGTCCACCGTTCAGTGCTCGGTACACCGCCTTCAAAAGGGAGTTGTGGTACTTGGATGACGCGGCGGCGGCCGCAATCGACGCGATCAGCTTCGGATCAACGGGGGGGTTTGCAAGGGGTTCTACCTCTTCCACCGCCGGCGCCAACGATATCGACGGCGTGGGTGTTCCCGGCGCAGTGGATGGATTGGCGGCACTCGCAGCACCACTGGGTGACGGCGATTCGGAGGCCGGAACCGTGTCGTCGTTGCATGCCACCGATGCAACAATAAGCCCCCCAATGATGAAAATAGAGATGTCGCGCTTCACTGGATTCTCCGTGCGTGGGTTTGACCACGATTTCATGGAAAATAGAAGTGAAAAAATGGGCTTGTTTATTCCCGCTACCTGCACGCTCCGGTTTTATTCATGAATGGCGGGATGTCATGCGTTTCTGTGGATTGCCGGCTTGGCGCGTGACAGTCGTGAAGAAAGCAGGTTAAGCTTCCCACATGTCTGGCCAGATCACCATTACAGTCAAAGTATCACCAGCTCAATCGGAGCCGACTCAGGCCCATTTTGAAGAACTGGGCTTCTCGTTTGAAGAGGCGCCCCATGCCTTTTGGCGTGGCCGTGCTGACGGTTGCATCGTCACCTTCTACCAGTCGGGCAAGGTGGTGTTGCAGGGGCCCAACGCCGACGCCTTTGCCGGTCAAATCGACGGCGATGAGGAGGCACAACGAACGGTCTCAACTCCCAAAAAGACCGACGAGGAGCGCGGTGCGCTCTTTGAAGAGGCCATGGCCATGCATCCGGAGCCCCTGCCCGAGCGATGGGTGGGAATCGACGAGACCGGGAAGGGCGACTACTTTGGACCTCTGGTGGTGGTTGCCGCAGCAATCGAACGGCACCGAGTGCCGCTCTTGATCGAATTGGGCATCGCAGACAGCAAGAAGCTCAGCGACAAATTCGTGCGCAAGATCACCCCCGATCTGAAGGCGTGCTGTGTGTACAGTAGGGTCATTATTCGCCCGGAACGGTACAATGAGCTCTACGCCAAAATCGGGAACCTTAATCATCTGTTGGCCTGGGGCCACGCACGGGCCCTGGAAGACGCATTGGAAATGGCGCCCGACTGCACGTATGCCCTGAGCGACCAGTTTGCCCGTAACCCAGCGGTCGTGGAACGGCAATTAATGGAGTTGGGCCGTGGTGTTCGCTACGAACAGCGGACAAAGGGGGAGTCGGATCCGGCCGTTGCCGTGGCATCGGTGCTTGCCCGCGACATCTTTTTGACCGAAATGAAGCGCCTGGAAAAGGCAGCCGGCCGCGCGCTACCCAAAGGCGCGGGCGGGCCAGTCCTGGCCGCCGCGCGGGACATCGCGAACGGGCCCGAGCCAGAACTGTTGCGTCGCGTAGCCAAACTTCATTTCAAAACCACCCAAGACATCGGACTTCCCTTGGAATAATTCCACCGAACCCCTCCGCTTCTCGAATGGTTTTTGATACAATAGTGCCAACAATGACGGACAACAAAACAAGCATCCCTACGCTGGCCGACTTTCTTGAGGCCATCGATGCACATCGGGCCCATGGCGATGAGGGGACCCGGGGGGTACTGCTGCGTAAGGTGGCGGAACACGTGCCCGAAGAACAACGCGAGGCGGTCCTGGCGTCGCTGGCGGCGGTGACGAGCGAGTCCATCCCCATATTAACCAGGACACCCGTACCGGATCACCCCCCCGAAAGCCTCGACTTTGAGTTGGCCAATTCAGTCAATCAATTTGTGCGCCACCTAGAAGACGGTGGGTACTTTGAAGCGACCGGCTGGGATGAAGAGCTGAACGAAGAGCGTGCCTGGGGTGATGAATCGTGGGCCCGCCAGATGGACGACCTGTTCGGACGCGCTGGAACCACCTACTTGAGCGGGAACCGTCCGCTCTCGGCCTACGTGTACGGTCGACTGCTCGGTACATTCCGACACATGGACCGCCCTGGAATATTCTGTGGTGCTGTGCCGCCGGACCGCATGATTCAGACCGATCTCAACGAAGCCAAACGACGGTATTTCCGAGGCATGTATGAGGTGACAGCCCCCGCTGAGCGCGCCCCGGTCATGCTGGCGTTGATGGAGTCGTTTCGTAGGGTTGGCGATGTGGATGTGGGTTTGGCCCACATTGCGAATATGGAGGGCGAGCCCGTTCTGGACTCCATCGACATGTTCTTGCCCCAGTGGATTGAAGCGCTACGTGCGGTGAACACGGAAGAGCAGGGGTGGCATCGAATGGCTCGACAGCTCTTGCGAGAGGCGGTGGCTATGTACGGGGGCGTCGAGGGACTGGGAACGCTGGCCTTGGAAGACGGTCGCATCCATCCGGAGGTGTACCACGATTGGGTAGGGCTGTTGGTGCAGCAGAATCGAATCGATGCGGCCATCACGGCCGCCAAACAAGGGGTTCAATGCATTGAAGACCCAACGTATCGAGCCCGGCTGGCGGACCGTTTGGCGTTGTTGGCCCATACCACCCGCGACCCGGATCTCGCCGTGGAGGCGACCCGTGCGGCATGGAGAACAGTGCCAACGCTGGTTCGTTTGCTGCTCATGGTGGCGGCAACGGAACGAGCGGACGTGAAAGATGTGGTCCTTGCGCGAGAGGCCGCTGACGTCCTTCGACCGGACTGGGCACATGGCGATGGATTGGCTTGTCGTCTCTTGCTCTTGGCCGGAGACCACAGCGAAGCAATCGCACGATTTGAGACCGCCGATGCGCGCGCATGGGGACACGCCACAAACCCGGGCTCGGTGGTGCTCCCCTTTCTTCTCTTGGCCTCCACTGACTTGTCCGTGCCGCCCGAGGGCTCCGTCATGGCATCCCTTTGGGCAGACTTGGATGTACAGGAACGCAACTACTTTGATCGACGACTGCTGCAAGATCGTCTGACCACAGGCAGTGATACGGGGCGTCACCCCTTTGACCACCATCGCCCATTTTCCGAGTTGCTTCTCGAAGCCATTGAGGGCCATCCCATCCCGGACACCGACCGCACCTCTCTGTTGGGGCTGGCTCAACTCAAAGTGGAAGCGGTCATCCGCGAGGTTCTGGAGGGTCAGCACCGACGCGGGGAGATCTTGGCAGCACACCTGACCATCGCCTGCGCAGAGGCCATCGCGCTCTCGCAGCAAGTAGACGATGCGATGCCCTTCGTTGAGGCCCTACGCCGTGATTATGCAGACTATTCGGTTCTCGTGAGTGGTTTGAATGATCTGCAGAGCCAAACGCCGGTGTTACCAAACCCGGAGGAAAGCACGAAGCAGCCGGCGTTGATATTGGTAAAATCCTAGTTTCTTGAATGCCCTCGCTGCATGAGCCCCAATCCACCGTCTGAGGCGCGAAAATCAGGCAGTGGATTGGGGATTAACGAAAATCGCGAGAGGGGATCGAGAGCGACTCGTCGAGCGTGCGCAACGTCACCGCACGTAGACTCGTCGTTCCTTGTCTGTTTTGAAGCTCTCCCCCAACCACCAAGAAAGGGCTCTGCACCACAACAACACGTTTTCGGGCAAACAAACGAGGATGAATCACCACATTGAGAATGCCCGTCTCGTCTTCGAGAGACAAAAAGACAAATCCCTTGGCGGTTTGGGGATGCTGCCGGGCGATGACCAGACCCCCCACCCAGACCCAACAAGCGTCGGCTTTCAACGAAAGATCCACCACCGGAGACACGCCCTGCTGGGTCAACTCGGGGCGCAGGAAGACCACCGGGTGGGCCAGCGGCGATGTGCCGGTGGTGACGTAATCCGCTCGCACTTCTTCTTGAAGCGTCAAAGCGGGCATCGCCACGGGTGGGTCATCGTTGAGAGACAGCGCGAGATTGTCTGAACGAAGCGACGGTCGCAGCACCTCCCAAAAAGCCTGCCGACGAGAGAGGTGGCCCTGGGATGGATCCATGTTGTGCAACGACCGAAATGCGCCCGCGCGTGCCAAGGCAGCAAGCGCACGTCGGTCGAAACGCGTTTGCTCGGCAAAGGCTTGAATGGAGTCAAAGGAGTGGACACGGCGGGCGGCCTCGAAACGCGCACATGCGGAGGGCCCCAAATGACGTACGAGGCGCACCCCCAGACGCATGTCACCGTCCTCCAGTGTGCAATCCCAATGGCTGTGGACGACATCGATGGGGCGAATGGAGACCCCATGACGTTGCACATCTTCGATCAGGGTGTGTGGCGCGTAGAAACCCATGGGCTGGCTGTTGAGCAACGCCGCCACGAACGCGGCGGGATAGTGAGTCTTCAAAAACGCAGAGGCATAAGCCAAGAGTGCAAAGGAGATGGCATGACTCTCTGGAAATCCATATTCCCCAAAACCTTCGATCTGCTTAAAAATCTGTTCGGCATACGAGACCGGAATGCCTTGCGCGCTCATGCCGTCTATCAATCGCTGTCGAACACACGACATCTGCCCACGCCGTCGCCATGCCCCCATGGCTCGACGCAACTCATCGGCTTCACCCGGCGTGAACCCCGCCGCGGAAATGGCAATCCGCATCACCTGCTCTTGAAAGAGTGGAACACCCAACGTGCGCGCCAAAATAGGTTCGAGAGCCGGATGCGGATAGGTCACCTTTTCTTCGCCGTTGCGCCGCCGCAGATAGGGGTGAACCATACCGCCCTGAATGGGGCCCGGTCGAATCAGCGAGATCGCGATCGCGATGTCGTAGAATCGAGTCGGCTTGAGCCGCGGCAGGCTGCTCATTTGCGCGCGACTCTCCAGCTGAAAAACGCCCACGGTGTCCGCGGCCTGCACGCGCGCATACGTCTCCGGATCATCGGATGGAATGGTGTGCAACGAGAGATTCTGATCGGCGTGCTGCTTCACCAGGGCAAAGGTCTTCCGAATGGCGGTCAGAATGCCCAAACCCAAGAGGTCGAACTTGCAAATGCCCAACGCCTTGCAGTCGTTCTTGTCCCACGGAAGAATGGACCGCCCTTCCATAGCCGCATCCTCCAGTGGGATCGTATCGATCAAAGGCGTGTCAGTGACGACCATGCCCCCCACATGGGTCCCCCGATGGCGCGGGAAATCGAGCAGTTGAGGCACCAGCGATTGCAGATGCTGAGCCAGCGTACTGTCCGAGTCCACGCCGCATTCACGGAGCGAATCGGGCTCGATGACTTCGTTCCACTCGCGACGATCCACACGCTTTGCCAGCCGATCGATGGTGTCGCCGCGCAGACCCAAGGCCTTCCCCACATCGCGAATGGCAGAACGAGGACGATACCGAATGTTCTCGCACACCAACCCCGCGTGATCGCGTCCGTAGCGTTCGTACACAAATTGAATCACTTCCTCACGCCGTTCATGCTCGAAGTCCACATCAATATCTGGAGGCTCATTGCGCTCTTCGGAGAGAAAGCGTTCAAAAAGGAGGCCGCTGCTCACGGGCTCTACCGCTGTAATGCCCAAGGCATAGCAAACCACGGAGTTCGCCGCAGAGCCACGCCCTTGGCACAGGATGCCACGCCTCCGGGCAAACCGAATAATATCGTACATGGTGAGAAAGAACCCCACCACTCCCAAACGAATGATCAACGCCAGCTCGTGATTGAGTTGATGACGAATCTCATCCTTTAATGCGGCTCCATAGCGTTGGGTCGCCTCGGCCATGACGACCCCTCGGAAATAGGAAGCGGGAGACTCTCCCGGTGGCAGATGACGCCGTGGATACACGAAACTCAACTCATCCAGAGAAAACGAACAGGCATCCGCCAGGTGCAGGGTGCGATCCAACGCATCGCTCCGTCCGATGCGTTGGAAACGATCCGCAATTCGTTGGGGCAGCTGCAGTGCAGACTCCTCGTTGGGCTCCAGTCGGTACCCGCAATCGGCCACAGAGCGGCCCGCTCGAATGGCCGTCAATACATCCAAAAGCATCGCTCGCTCCGGCTCATGACAGCGCACCCGGCCGGTGGCGACCAAGGGCAATCGAGTGGCTTCCGACAAGGCCTCAAGGGATCGGTTTCGCGCTTCTTCGCCCGGATGAAACAAGCGCGACATGGCCAACCCGCCGTACTCGTCAAATGCCTGCAAAAACGCACGGGCTTGCGCTTCAGGGCAAGGGCCCAGAAGGAGTCCAACACAGTCCTTTGCGCTGTCCACGATGCGTTGGAAGGGCAGCCCAGGGGCACCACGGGGCCGGGAGCGTTTGCACTCCGTAAGCAACCGACACAAGCGCGCGTACCCCAGCCGATTGCGGGCAATGAGCACCACCGAAGGGAGCGCCGCCTCCACAGTGTCAATCTCCGCACCGATCAGAAGCTTCATG
>CAUZBV010000129.1:0-8469 GCA_963578115.1 Myxococcales bacterium | reverse complement strand
CGACGGCTCTAGCCGCAACCGCTTCCTCTTTGGGCATCACGCTCGTTTGGACGTCCTCGTTGAGAACAATGTGCTGGTTGACCCACGTTTCGATGGCCACGTTCTCCTCTGCTGTGAGGGGACCGAAGTGACTGAAGTCGAAGCGCAAACGATGGGGACCGACCAGCGAACCCCGCTGTTTCACATGCTCGCCAAGTGTAGTGCGTAGCGCCGCATGAAGCAGATGGGTCGCGCTGTGGTTTTGCCGAGTGAGGTTTCGCTCATCGACGTTGATTCGGAGGGTGACCGTGTCCCCAGCGCTTAGGGAGCCCTTTTCATAGCGTCCGACGTGCACATGGATCCCATCGATCACCGTCTGGGTGTCGCTCACGAGGAAACGAGCGTGCTTGCCGTCTATCCAGCCCTTGTCGCCGACTTGTCCACCACTTTCCGCATAGAAGGGTGTCCGGTCGGTGACGATGATGACTTGCCCATCGCCGCCTTCCTCTGCGGCCAACAGGGATCCTGTGCATTCCTCATGATCATAGCCGACAAAATCCACAGGGCCGTGTTCATCGCGCAGCGCCTCCCAGCGAGCGGTGTCGGATCCTTGTTGGCCTTTCCACGACGCCCGTCCCCTGGCTCGCTGCGTCTCCATGGCGTCGTCGAACCCCTTTCGATCCACGCCAAAGCCGTGTTCATCGGCTGCTTGTTCCGTCAAGTCGAGCGGAAACCCGTGGGTGTCGTAGAGCTCAAACGCGATGTCGCCCGGGATGATTTGGGTGGCCGCGTGCTGCTGGATGGCTTCTTCCAGCAACTTAATGCCCGTGGCCAGGGTGCGACCAAAGCGTTCCTCTTCCTGTGTGACAATCGTTTGGATGACATCAGCTCGTGCTTTGAGATCCGGATAGGCAGCCGACATGTTCTCGACCACCTCTGCGCAGATGTCACGGAGAAATGGGCCCGTCAGCCCCAGCTTGCGGCCAAAGCGCATGGCGCGACGCATGATGCGACGAATGACGTAACCGCGCCCTTCATTCTCGGGATACACTCCATCGGCGATCAGGAACGTGGTGGCGCGCGCGTGGTCGGCGATCACTTGCAACGCCACGTCCTGCTCTTCGGTCTGACCATATTGGATCTTCGCGATGGAAGCTGCCCGTTCAATCAAGGGCATGAACGCATCGGTGGAGTAGTTGGATTGCTTTTCTTGCAAGAGGGCTGCAATGCGCTCCAGACCCATACCCGTGTCAATGCCGGTTTTTGGTAAGGGTGTTAACTGGCCTTCAGCATTGCGATCGTACTGCATGAAGACAAGGTTGTAAAACTCAAGGTATCGGTCGCTCTCGTCGCCAAAGGGGACGTCTACACCGCCGCTGAGATCCGGACCCTGATCAAAATAGATTTCCGAGCAGGGTCCACACGGCCCCGTGTCGCCCATGGACCAAAAATTGTCCGAATCGTCCACAATCCGCTCCGCCGGTAGGCCCGAAATGGATTTCCACAGTTGGCGGGCATCGTCGTCGTCGGGGTGAACGGTCACCCAAAGGGAACCCTTGTCCAGCCCGTAGACGTCCGTAACCAATTCCCAAGCCATCTGGATGGCCTTGTCTTTGAAATAGGCGCCGAAGGAAAAATTCCCAAGCATCTCGAAAAATGTGTGATGACGCGCAGTCCGTCCGACATTCTCCAAATCATTGTGCTTCCCGCTCACGCGAAGGCATTTTTGGGCGGAGCAGGCGGAGACGTAGTCGACCTGTCGCTCTCCTGTAAAGATGTCTTTGAATTGCACCATTCCGGCGTTGACGAAGAGCAAGGTGGGATCGGCCGGAGGCACCACAGGCAAGGAACTGACCATCCGATGATCTCGCTCCGAAAAATACTCAAGGAAGGTTGCCCGAACCCGATCTGTTGTCCACGTCATGACAATGTTCTCTTCCAGGCTAGTTGCTAATGCCGCTGAGCCCCATCTTCATGTCTCCCGGAATGGAGGCATGATCGATCGCACACTGCTTGGTTATCAGGCCAGCCTGGTAGTGCGCAACCAATGCTTGATCAAAGGTTTGGGAACCGTAGGTGTCTTTGCCCTTTCCAATGTAGTCATGCAACTCCACGGTACGCTCCGGATTGTGGATGCATTCTCGGACAAAATCGGTCCCCACCATGATCTCCACTGCGGCAACCAGGCCAGATCCGTCCGCTTTGGCCACCAAGCGTTGGCTCACCACACCGATCAGGACATTACCAACGAGTTTTCGAATCTCCTGCTGTTGATGGGAGGGAAAGGAAGTGATGATTCGGGAGATGCTCTCTACCGCATTGATGGTGTGCAACGTTGAGAGAACAAGATGCCCTGTTTCAGCGGCAATCAGCGCCGTACGCATGGTCTCCAGGTCACGCATTTCACCGATGAGTACGACGTCCGGGTTTTGGCGCAGGGCGGCGCGCACTGCAAGGTCGAAGGACGGTGTGTCGCGCCCCACTTCGCGCTGATTAACAATGCCTTTTTCATCGTGGTGAATGACTTCAATGGGATCTTCAATGGTCAGAATATGAACCGGTAGGTTCTGATTGATGTGGTGGATCATTGCGGCCAAGGTGGTCGTCTTGCCCGAACCGGCGGCTCCTGTCACCAAGATCAGTCCACGCCGGTGTTCACACAGCCGTTTCAAAACCTCAGGAAGTTGGAGATCGTGGATAGTCAATATCGTGGATGGGATCACTCGAATGACCATTCCCACGAGATCGCGTTGATGAAATGCGCTGATCCGAAAGCGACCGATGTCGTCCAACACATAGGTGAATTCGAGATCCCCGGTCTCCGCAAGTGTGGCGCATTCCTGCTCGCTTGCGATTTGTGCGACGCACTCTTTGATATGGATGGGCTGGAGCACGTCAGCCCCCTTAAGGGGGATCAGCCGCCCACTCTTGCGGAGCATGGGCGGCCTTCCTACCTTTAGGTGAACATCGCTTACCTGATTCTTCACCGCGAAGCGAAGAATCGGGTCGATTGACAATGCCATCAGTTGACTTCAGCAGCTATGGGGGCCGGCGCCTTGGGCTCCGGGGTTTTGTTGAAACCGGCTTCCGCCAGGATTTGTTGTTCGACCATTTTAGCTATTTCTGGGTTCTCGGCCAGCCATTGGCGCGCGTTTTCACGGCCCTGACCGATACGGTCGCCCTTGTAACTGAACCAGGAACCAGACTTTTCGATAATGTCTTTGTCGGTCGCCAGATCGAGCAAGTCGCCTTCGAAACTGATGCCGTGGCCGTAGAGGATGTCGAATTCGATCTCGCGGAAGGGGGAGGCAACCTTGTTTTTCACGACGCGAACACGGGTTCGACTCCCCGTTCGCTCGCCTTTGTCCTTGATGGACGCAATGCGGCGAATATCCAGCCGTTGAGAGGCATAGAATTTGAGCGCGTTACCGCCAGAGGTGGTCTCCGGACTGCCGAACATGACGCCGATCTTCATTCGGATTTGATTGATGAACATCATGCATGTCTTACTCTTGGAGAGTGAGCCTGTGAGCTTGCGCAGGGCCTGAGACATCAAGCGTGCTTGCAATCCCACATGGGTATCGCCCATTTCGCCTTCCAACTCGGCTCTTGGAACCAACGCTGCGACGGAGTCGATCACCACGAGGTCCACCGCGCCCGACTTGACCAGCATGTCGGCAATCTCAAGGGCTTCTTCGCCGGTTGTCGGTTGGCTAAAGAGGAGCTCCTCGACACGGATCCCCAGTTTGCGTGCGTAGCCAACGTCGAGGGCGTGTTCTGCGTCAATAAATGCGGCGACACCACCGATTTTTTGGCAGCTCGCGATGGCGTGGAGGGCCAGAGTGGTTTTTCCTGACGATTCGGGTCCATAGATCTCCACGATTCGGCCTTTGGGATAACCACCGATGCCCAGGGCGATGTCCAAACCTATGGATCCAGATGGGATTACTTGGATCCCTTCCATCGACTTATTTTCGCCCAGAAGCATGATGCTTCCACGTCCAAAGTGCTTTTCGACAGCGGCGATGGTTAGATCGAGTTGCTCGTCTCGTTTTTCGTCTTTTGTTTTCTTTGTGGTCGCCATTGAAATCTCCCTTTCTTGCTTTGGTGTCGGTGGTATTTCCACTGTCAGTCTTGTGTTGATCAGAGTTCAGAAATTGTGTCAACCGTCCTTCTGCGGTTGGGACTCCGCACACGCTTTACGAACCATGTCGAGTGCCGTGTACGCGGCTAGTGTTCGGATCCATTCACGATTGCCCGGAAACTGGTGGCACCGGTGAATGAGTGTGTCGGGTGTGCAGAGCGCCATGTGGACGGTACCCACGGGCTTGTCGTGGGTACCCCCGCTGGGCCCAGCGACTCCGCTGACTGCGACGCCCAACGTACTCTTTGCCTGCGTTCGTACATGGGACGCCATGGCCCGGACCACCGGTTCGCTCACGGCCCCGTGGGTGAGCAGGAGGTGTTCGTCGATCTGAAGAACCTCTTGTTTGGCACTATTTGCGTACGTGACCGCACCATACACAAAGACATCGCTTGCTCCCGGTTCGGAGGTCAGCAGTTGACTGACCATGCCGCCAGTACAGGACTCGGCGGTTGCTACGGTCCAACCCCGGGTTCGCAGAGCGTGATTGACGGCTCCGGGAAAGCTGGCGTGGGCGTCGCCGAAATAGCGCGATCGGGTCTGGGACAGCAGGGTTTCCTCAAACGCGTCTAGGGTGGTGACGTCGTTGG
Organism: Myxococcales bacterium; assembly: GCA_963578115.1. Classification (GTDB taxonomy): domain Bacteria; phylum Myxococcota_A; class UBA9042; genus CAUZBV01. The sequence goes on along the minus strand of CAUZBV010000129.1, from coordinate 3,756 downwards.
CGGTGGCGCGCAGGTGGATCTCGGGAAAGTGCGCTCGAAAATGCAACGTCACCGAGGGTCGAGATAAGGGTTGTGCAAGGGTGGCGAGTTCGGACTCGGTGTAGCCAAAGAACTTCCACGTCCGTTCGATGGTTCGCACATCAGTGTGCTTCTGTACAAAGGGCAGGAGATGTTCCTTGGACATCGTGCGCCATTCTCGGGGAACGCCCGGCAAAAAGAACACGGGAACATTGTTCAAAAGGATTTGGAAACCGGGCGCGAGTCCCGTGCGGTTTGATAGCGATTGCGCGCTTTCGGGGAGAGTGACGATCTTGTCATCGGTGGGATGAAGGGGGAGCCCAAAACGGGCCCGTTTTTCTTCAACCAGGGCCAGCTCATCGGAACGATGGACCAGGGGCTCTCCAAGCACAGCACCGGCGGCTTCGGTGCTTCGGTCATCGCTCGTTCCGCCGAGTCCTCCTCCTACGATCACCATGTCGGCTCGGCCCGTGGCGAGGGTCAGCGCGTCGCAAATGTCGTCGACATGGTCGGATACGGTTTGTTTCCATCGAACCGGGGCGTTGATTCCGCGGAATTGGTCGCACAACCATTGGGCATTGGTGTCTGCGATGGTTCCGTTGAGGATTTCGTCCCCAATTGTCAGGATTTCCAGGTCGTACGACATGGACCGCAGACTACTGTACATGAGTTCACCTGTCAAGAATACATGGGAACTTATAACAGGCTGTTAATATAGAGGAAAATTAATTGTTTGTTTCGTCATCAACGGTCGTTTTATGTTGCCCAGTCTCAGACAATGAAAACTCTTTTCGGACGGGGGAGGGGAGTTTTCCGCTCTGTTCGTAGGGCTCGGTCATTGTATCGATGTCTGCATAATTTTCCGGCGTCGCGTCGTCCAATTCTTCTGGGAGTGCGCTCGCCATGAACCAGGCCGTTTCACTAAAGGAGCGTTTCTTCTTACCCGTCGGTGGTTCGTCGGCGTCCGTAGTCTCAGCAGTGAGGGCGGGCACGGTTATCGTGTCACCGGCATCGGGAATGGTGTTCGATCCGGCAGATGGCGCGGCCAGCTGTGTACCGCAGTAGGGACAAAAGCGATAGTTGGTGTCGGACGCGAGGTCTTGTTGGCATTGATGGCAGTTCATGCTCCACTCCCTGACCTTGTTTCGTTGGATACAAGCAGTATACACCGCATCGAAGGGACATGCAGCCCATTGTGCAAGGACTTGGTGAGAAGGGGCGCAAGGGGAAGGAAGAACGAAGGTGCCACCCACGATCCGGGTAGGGACCGTGGGTGGATTGGACGCGTTAGTTACACGCTGTGTCCAGCAAGACAGCGGCGACCTCGTAGGGATCCGCGTTGGCGTTTGGTCGACGATCTTCCAAATACCCGTATTGGTCGGTTGCCACTTGTGCCGGGATCCGAACCGATGCGGTGCGATCGGAGACGCCAGCCTTGAATTGGTCGTACCGGCAGGTCTCGTGATGTCCCGTAAGCCGCATCTCGTAGCCATTGCCATAGGCGGCCAAATGCACATCAATGCGCTGCTCCATACGGCCGATCACGCCATTGATGGCGTTGATACCCAGATCATCATTTTCACTGCTGGGCGCGGCACGCATTTGCTTGGTGGAAAAATTGGTGTGCATTCCGGCGCCATTCCAGTCGCCCGGTACGGGTTTTGGGTCCAGCACGGCGGCGATGCCGATGTCCTCACCGATGCGGTAGAGTAACCATCGCGACAACCACAGATCGTCGGTCGCACGCAGGGCGGTGCCATCGATGCCACCAATCTGGTATTCCCACTGTCCCGGCATGACCTCGGCGTTCAACCCCACAAAGAGCAGGCCCGCTTCGAGGCAGGCTGCCATGTGTGCTTCGACCAAATCTCGGCCATACACTTCATCCGCGCCTACCCCGCAATAGTAGGGGCCTTGCGCGGCTGGATACCGTCGCTCCGACGGGAAGCCCAAGGGCCGTGCGCCTTGGTAGAGTGTGTATTCCTGCTCGAATCCGAACCACGCATCGTACGAGGCGGCACCGCCATCAAGAACGGTGCGGAGTTTGGCTCTCGTGTTGGTCGCGTGTGGTGAGCCGTCGGCATTGAGCACTTCACAAAGGACCAGATAGCAGCCGTCACCGCGGATCGGATCCGGCACAAAACGTACGGGCTGTAGCAAACAATCCGAGGCGTTGCCTTCGGCTTGTCCCGTGGACGATCCGTCAAATTGCCACATCGGGAATGTGTCCATGAGAACGTCGCCATCTACCGGCACAATTCTTGTTTTTGATCGCAACTTCTTGGTGGGTTCGTTACCGTCCATCCAAATATATTCAGCAATCATTGTCATCTTGACCTCCGTTGCCTAATGAGTGGTTGTCCACAAACTTCGTTGTGCCAAGGCCGTACCACCGTGCACGTCCTTCGGCATAATCTTACTGACCGTTTTTTTCTTCGAAAGCCCCAATGGCTGCGAGTTGTCCAATCGAGTCCCTTCGATACAACGTGTCTTACTCAAGACGGACGTCGTTGGGCTCATAGCGCGTCGTTGCCTCGTTCACCCGTTCGGATGCGAATGGCCTCATCGATCGAAGAGACGAAAATTTTTCCATCGCCGATCTTGCCGGTTTTTGCGGCTCGTGCGACGCATTCGATGACTTCGTGGATCTGTTCGTCAGCGACTACTATTTCGACGCGTACTTTGGGAACGAATTCGATCAGGTATTCCGCACCACGGTACGTCTCGGTTTTTCCACCGGTGCGTCCAAAGCCTTTGACTTCGCTGACAGTCATCCCATGTATGCCTGCTTCGTTCAAAGTCTCCTTGACTTCATCAAGCTTGAACGGACGGATGATCGCTTCGACCTTTTTCATGGGACAGTACTCGCGTCATCCTCTACTACGTCAGGTGGTCCAGTGCAAGCCCAAAGCGCTGTAGGGGCAGCAAGTTGTGGATAAGTATTGTCGGGCGAACAGGAGCCGAAAACATCGGGGTAGTTAGCGGTTGAAGCGCAGCACGGGCCACCGTCGTCGAAGCGCATGCAAACGCAAGCGTGGATCCGGATTGACGATGCGCTGGTGTCCCACAGCGAGCAACATGGGGAGGTCTGTGTACGAATCGGTGTAGAAGTACGATTGTTTCAAATCGATCGAATGTTCCTCGGCGTACTGCTCGGCCCAATAGCGTTTCCCTTCGCCAAAACACATGGGTCGGACGAAATCACCCGTGAGTGTTCCCTGCTGCACAGCAAGTTCGGTACACAAGTAGTCGTCGCAGGCCAAGTGTCGACTCAATGGTTCGATCATGTAGGTCGTGGAAGCGGTCAGCAAAACGATCCGATGACCGAGCCTGCGGTGTCCTTCGATGGCTTCAACCGCCGCGTTGGAGATCCGAGGGATGACCCGCTCGCTAAACACTTCCTGACACAGAGCCGTCAGCCGCTGCTCCGAGAAACCACGCATTTCATGGGCGGCTTGCTCCATCACCTTGTTCATGTTGATGACGGCCAACTTGTAGCGCAGCAATACGGAAGAGACCCGCAGTAAGCCACGCCAGCCCAACTCGCCCCGGTCTCGAAGGTGACGGAAGTACAATCGACTGGTGTGGCCCATCACAATGGTTCGGTCTACATCAAAGAAAGCAGCGATTGTGGTGGGTCTTGTCATGCAACACAACCTCGATTGCGCTCTGGGACGTTTCGAATGATGGCATCCCTTTTAGCACAAAAGTGGTGAGGCGACGGAGGAATGATTAATC